>NZ_KB890024.1:5233303-5244579 GCF_000372965.1 Hoeflea sp. 108
GTACTCGTGCATGACCGATAGCGAACTAGTACCGTGAGGGAAAGGTGAAAAGCACCCCGACAAGGGGAGTGAAAGAGTACCTGAAACCGGTTGCCTACAAACAGATGGAGCCTGAAATGGTGACATCGTACCTTTTGTATAATGGGTCAGCGACTTAGTGTGTCGAGCAAGCTTAAGCCGGTAGGTGTAGGCGCAGCGAAAGCGAGTCTGAACAGGGCGTTCAGTTCGACGCATTAGACCCGAAACCGAGTGATCTAGCCATGAGCAGGATGAAGGTAAGGTAACACTTACTGGAGGTCCGAACCCATAACTGTTGCAATAGTTCGGGATGACTTGTGGCTAGGGGTGAAAGGCCAATCAAACTCGGAAATAGCTGGTTCTCCGCGAAATCTATTTAGGTAGAGCGTCGACCGAATACCCTGGGGGGTAGAGCACTGGATGGGCTAGGGGTCCTCACCGGATTACCAAACCTAACCAAACTCCGAATACCCAGGAGTACTAGTCGGCAGACACACGGCGGGTGCTAACGTCCGTCGTGAAAAGGGAAACAACCCTGACCTACAGCTAAGGTCCCCAAGTTATGGCTAAGTGGGAAAGGATGTGAGGATCCCAAAACAACCAGGATGTTGGCTTAGAAGCAGCCATCATTTAAAGAAAGCGTAACAGCTCACTGGTCTAAATAAGGGTCTTTGCGCCGAAAATGTACCGGGGCTAAAGCCATACACCGAAGCTTAGGGTTTGCAGCTTGCTGCAAGCGGTAGCGGAGCGTTCTGTAAGCCAGTGAAGCCGTACCTGTGAGGGGCGGTGGAGGTATCAGAAGTGCGAATGCTGACATGAGTAACGTAAGGGGTGTGAGAGACACCCCCGCCGAAAGTCCAAGGGTTCCTGCTTAAAGCTAATCTGAGCAGGGTTAGCCGGCCCCTAAGTCGAGGCAGAAATGCGTAGACGATGGGAACCACGTTAATATTCGTGGGCCTGTGGGTAGTGACGGATCGCACAAGTTGTCGGGTCTTATTGGATTGATCCCGGCAGCGGAGCGGTTCCAGGAAATAGCTCCCACTTATAGACCGTACCCGAAACCGACACTGGTGGACTGGTAGAGTATACCAAGGCGCTTGAGAGAACTATGCTGAAGGAACTCGGCAAATTGCACGCGTAACTTCGGAAGAAGCGTGACCCTTTTGCGGGCAACCGTAAGAGGGTGGCACAGACCAGGGGGTAGCGACTGTTTATCAAAAACACAGGGCTCTGCGAAGTCGCAAGACGACGTATAGGGTCTGACGCCTGCCCGGTGCTGGAAGGTTAAGAGGAGAGGTGCAAGCTTTGAATCGAAGCCCCAGTAAACGGCGGCCGTAACTATAACGGTCCTAAGGTAGCGAAATTCCTTGTCGGGTAAGTTCCGACCTGCACGAATGGCGTAACGACTTCCCCCGCTGTCTCCAGCATAGACTCAGTGAAATTGAATTCCCCGTGAAGATGCGGGGTTCCTGCGGTTAGACGGAAAGACCCCGTGCACCTTTACTATAGCTTTACATTGGCATTCGTAGTGGCATGTGTAGGATAGGTGGTAGGCTTTGAAGCCAGGGCGCCAGCCTTGGTGGAGCCACCCTTGAAATACCACCCTTATCTCTATGGATGTCTAACCGCGGCCCGTTATCCGGGTCCGGGACAATGTATGGTGGGTAGTTTGACTGGGGCGGTCGCCTCCTAAAGAGTAACGGAGGCGCGCGATGGTGGGCTCAGAACGGTCGGAAATCGTTCGCTGAGTGCAATGGCATAAGCCTGCCTGACTGCGAGACTGACAAGTCGAGCAGAGACGAAAGTCGGTCATAGTGATCCGGTGGTCCCGTGTGGAAGGGCCATCGCTCAACGGATAAAAGGTACGCCGGGGATAACAGGCTGATGACCCCCAAGAGTCCATATCGACGGGGTTGTTTGGCACCTCGATGTCGACTCATCGCATCCTGGGGCTGGAGCAGGTCCCAAGGGTATGGCTGTTCGCCATTTAAAGCGGTACGTGAGTTGGGTTCAGAACGTCGTGAGACAGTTCGGTCCCTATCTGCCGTGGGTGTAGGAATATTGAAAGGATCTGTCCCTAGTACGAGAGGACCGGGATGGACGGATCTCTGGTGGACCTGTTGTGGCGCCAGCCGCATAGCAGGGTAGCTATATCCGGACGGGATAACCGCTGAAGGCATCTAAGCGGGAAACCCACCTTAAAACGAGTATTCCCTGAGAACCGTGGAAGACGACCACGTTGATAGGCCGGGTGTGGAAGTGCGGCAACGCATGAAGCTTACCGGTACTAATAGTTCGATAGGCTTGATCGTTCTCATTACTTATGTTCATCGCCAACGCGATCAACGGCACGACAAAGACCAGCGAATAGAGAGTAGAGACTACTCAAAAACCCTATTCGCTCCAAAAGCTTCTCGAATACATGCCTTTTGCCGACCTGGTGGTTATGGCGGAGCGGCTGCACCCGATCCCATTCCGAACTCGGCCGTGAAACGCTCCAGCGCTGATGGTACTTCGTCTCAAGACGCGGGAGAGTAAGTCGCTGCCAGGTCTGCCAAGGGCATGTAAAAACATCGCAACGCGATGTCGGTCAATCAATCTTCTCTTTACAAAATGGCCCGCCAACGGGACCAACGGGCCGCGTAAGCGGCCCTTTCTGTTGGCAAAGCACAGAAACAAGGACATTTTGCCCAAGGCAGAAGTCCGATAACGCCCAAACAAGGACATTTTGCCTCCGGCAAAAGTCCGATGGCGCGGGGTGGAGCAGCCCGGTAGCTCGTCAGGCTCATAACCTGAAGGTCGTTGGTTCAAATCCAACCCCCGCAACCAAATCATAAAACGCCCGCTTGGTGAAAACCACGCGGGCGTTTGACGTTGAAGACCACACCATCAACGCCACGACAAAATCAACGCCAAGATCACATCACACACCAGCCAGACACGACAGCAAAACACCGCACAACAAAAAAACCACGGCCCGCAAATTGCCACGCGCCCCGTTCAGCGGCGCCCGCCTCCCCGCGATCCCAGACAAAAGCTCAACCACCAGCCCCCCAGATACCCGTCGAACCAAACGTCCCGTCAACAAAGAGCCTGACGACCAAGCGACAGTTGTCAGCGCGGGGCAACGCTCTTCCCGGATGACAGCGCCGCCAGATCCGCGCCGTTTGCGCAAAAGTCTCGGTAAGCCGCTTCAAACGCACCCGCGGCCAGTGCCGTTTCACAACGCCGGCGTTCTGCACAGAGCATGCATGTCCGGCGGAGCGAGCGATGCCAACTGGCGTTGCTGGCCTCAAACGTGTCGGCATCTACGCCCAGCGACCGCATTGCCTCCGGCAGATACACCCGCGACGCAAATGCGTAGTCCATTGCCGACCGCAACTCGGTCCCGTTCGACCCACATTCGCCAATAATAAGGCTGCCCTCTTCTTGTCCGAACGCATCGACTTCTTTCATCACTGCGTAACGTTGCTTACAGTCCCGGTAAGCGAGGACTGCCGAATGCCAAACTTTCCAGCTCTCGAGAGCCGATATGCCCATGGTCGTGTCCTCCGGCGCGTGCGGGAATGGCCGCTCATTATCGCTAGCCCGGTCGAGGGCAGCTTTCCTTGTCCTGGATCAAATGCCGGACACCTCTCGCGTGAGGCTGATGCAGGTGTTCGTTTCATGGGCCGCGAGGCGGCCGAACGAAATTAAATCTTGGTAACCATTGACGATTTTGCTCGCCGGGACCGGCCATTTTCCTACATGCTCAAGCAGATGAAGATGCGGGTGCCACCGGCAAAAGAGGATGCGAAGGTCCCGATGCCGGTAGCTGTTCCGGCTGAAGCCGATCATTGGCAGGCGGAGCCGCTTCACTCTGCGGGGGCCGGGCCTTCCCTTTTTTAAGGCAACGGCTAGTCTCGCAGCGGTTTGTCGATGGAGCGGCGTAATGACGAAGTTCCGATCCACCTTCCTGGGCGCCGTGGCGCTGGTGCTGGCGGTCGTCTTGCTGGCGGTGTCGGGCGCGGGCAATGTCGCCTGGCGCTACGTTACCGACGCCATGGCGAGTGTCGGTTCATCATCGCGGCCTGCCACCGACACTGCCCGCAGTGGCGGACACGGAGGAGGGGCCATCGCGGTGGCCGTTGCACCGGCCCAGAAGGGTACATTCCCGGTCGTTGTCAGTGCCTTCGGCAACGTGCAATCCCCTGCCGTCGTCGAGGTGGGCGCGCGCATCTCCAGCCAGATCACCGCTATCCACGTCAAGGACGGCCAGATGGTCAAGGCCGGCGATATCTTGTTCTCGCTCGATGACCGGGCGCTGCGGGCGCAGCTCGCCCGCGACCAGGCGATCCTTGCCAAGGACAACGCCCTGCTGGTCAGCGCCACCGCCGACATGAACCGCGCCAAGGATCTTGCCAGCAAGCAGGCTGGCACCCAGCAGGCTTATGATGAAGCCCTTGCCGCCCAGCAGGCAGCGCAGGCGACCGTTGCCGGTGACCAGGCGACCGTCGATGCCGACCAGGTCCAGCTAAGCTATACCAGCATCACAGCCCCGATCAGCGGCCGCCTCGGCGCAGTTCAGGTGGCGCTCGGCGACATCGTCGGCGGTTCGGCCTCGGCGCCCAGCGCGGCAAATGCCCTGGTCTCCATCACCCAGGTCGACCCGATCGAAGTTGTCTTCCATCTGCCCGAGGCCAATCTGCCGACCTTCAAGAAGCTGCTTGATGCCGGCGAGGCTCCCACCGTCAAGGCGCTCAGGAGCGCGAGCACCGATGTGCTTGCGACCGGCGTGATGGACTTCATCGATTCCGCCGTCGACATGACGTCGGGCACGATCGCCATGCGGGCGGCGTTCGCCAACGAGCAGATGGCGCTGTGGCCTGGGCAATATGTCGATGTCGAGATCGACCAGGGGCAGCTGAACGACACCACCTTGATCCCGACGGTCGCGCTGCAGCCCGGCCAGAACGGCCAGTTCGTCTATCTTGTTCGCCCCGACAACACCATCGAGGCGCGGCCGGTGCAGGTGGCGGCGAGTGAAGGCAACTTGTCGGCGATCGTCTCCGGCCTGGCCGCCGGCGACCAGGTCGTGACCGAGGGGCAGTTGCGCCTCAAGCCCGGCATCAAGGTCCAGCCGACGGTTGCGGAGGCCAACGGGACGTCGGCGTCTCCTGTCCAGCCTGCGTCTTTCACCTCCCCGCAGAAACCGGCGCGGAAGATCGCGCAATAGCCAGGGGTCGGCGATGAACATCTCCGAATTCTGTATCCGCCGACCGATCGCGACGCTGCTGATGTCGCTGTCCTTGGTGCTTGCCGGCCTGTTTGCCTACAGCAAGTTGCCGGTGGCGGCGCTGCCGCGGGCCGATTTCCCCGTCATCAACGTTTCGGCCAGTCTGCCGGGCGCGTCACCTGACAACATGGCGACCTCGGTCGCCACGCCGCTGATCAAGCAATTCGCCACCATCGCCGGCATCGACAGCATCTCCACCACCAATTCGCTCGGCTCGACATCGATATCGATCCAGTTCGTGCTCGACCGCGACATCGACGCGGCAGCGGCCGACGTGCAGGCGGCGATTGCTCGGTCGGCGCGCGCCTTGCCCGCCGACATGCCGTCGCCGCCGAGCTACAGGAAGGTCAATCCGGCCGATGCGCCGATCCTGCTGCTTGCGTTGAAGAGCGACGTCGTGCCGATGACCGACCTCGACGCATTTTCCCAGCAGGTCATTTCGCCGACGCTGTCGACGCTGGAGGGCGTGGCGCAGGTATCGATCTACGGCAGCCAGCAATATGCGGTCCGCATCCAGGTCGATGCCGACGCGCTTGCTGCCAAGGGCATCTCCACCAGCCAGTTGGCGGCTGCGATAGCTTCGGCAAACGCCAACTCGCCGCTCGGAACATTACAGAGCAGCCAGCAGCAGCTGACGATCGTCGCTGACACCCAGCTCGACAATGCCGCCGCGTTCTCGAACCTCATCATCTCGAGCAAGGACGGCAAGCCTGTCCGGCTCGGCGATGTCACGCGGGTGATCGACTCGGTCGCCAATCTTCAATCGGCAAGCTGGTATGACGGTACGCGCGCCATTGTGCTCGCCATCCAGCGCCAGCCCGACGCCAACACCGTGGCCGTCGTAGATCGCGTCATGGCCATGCTGCCGACGTTCCGCGCAGAGCTGCCCGCTGCGGCTTCGCTTGAAACACTGAACGACCGTGCCGCCTCCATTCGCGCGGCCGTCAGCGACGTCCAGTTCACGCTGGCGTTGACCATTGCGCTCGTCACGCTGGTCATCTTCATCTTCCTGCGCCGGGTCTGGGCAACCGTCATTCCAGCACTTGCCGTGCCGATCTCGCTGATTGCCACCTTCGGCGTCATGTATCTGTTCGGCTTTTCCATCGACAACATTTCGTTGATGGCGCTCACGCTTTCGGTTGGCCTGGTTGTCGACGACGCCATCGTCATGCTGGAAAACATCGTCCGCCACATCGAGGAAGAGGGTGAAAGTCCCTTCGAGGCGGCGATCAAGGGCTCGCGCGAGATTGGCTTCACCATCATCGCGATCTCGCTGTCGCTGGTTGCCGTCTTCATCCCGGTGCTGCTCATGGGCGGCGTCATCGGCAAGATCTTCTATGAATTTGCAGTCGTTGTCGTTGTCGCCATCCTGGCCTCGACCTTTGTGTCCCTGACGCTGACGCCGATGCTCGCCGCGCGCCTGCCCATCGCCTCGCAAGGCGAGGGCCGGGTCGGCCGCGCGCTCGAGCGCGGCTTCGACGCCGTGCTCCGTGGTTATGACAGCCTGCTCAAGGTCTGCTTCCGCTTCCACGTCGTCGTCTTTGCAATTTTCCTCTGCTCGGTCGGCTTGACCGTCTACCAGCTGCGCACCATGCCGAAAGGCTTCTTCCCGCTCGAGGATATCGGCCAGCTTCAGGTCACCACGCTGGCCCGCGAGGACATTTCCTTCGGTGCCATGAGTGCGCTCCAGGCGCAGGTCGCCGATGTCTTTGCCAAGTCGCCCTATGTGGCCCATGTGGCCAGCACGGTCGGTAGCGGCGGTGGCGGGTCTGGCGCCATGAACTCGGCGCGGCTGTTCGTCGAGCTGAAGCCGAAGGCCGCGCGGCCGCCGTTGCAGCAGATCCTGTCGGAGTTCCGGCCCCAGCTGGCCAAGATCGCCGGCGTCCAGACCTTCATGGCGCCGATCCAGAACCTCTCCGTCGGCGCCCGCGGTTCCGCCAGCCAGTATCAGCTCGTCGTTCAGAGCCTCAACGAGGACCTGATGAACCAGTGGGCCCAGAAGCTCACCGACGCGATGGTCGCCGACAGGGCCTTCTTCACCGACGTCACCTCGGATCTGCAGAACAAGGCGCTGCAGGCACGGCTGGTCATCGACAAGGACAAGGCCGCGTCGCTCGGCATCACCAATGACGTGCTGCGCTCGACCCTCTATGGCGGTTTCGGTACCCAGCAGGTGTCGACGATCTACACGCCGTCCGACAGCTATGACGTGATCATGGAGCTTGATCCCCATGTCGACTGGACGCCCGAGCGCATGGCGCGCATCGAGGTGCCGGGTGCCAACGGCACGCTGATCCCGCTCGGCGCCTTCTCCCATATCGAGCGCAATGTCGGGGCGCTGACCGTCAACCAGCTGGGCCAGCTGCCTTCGGTGACGGTGTCCTACAACCTGCCCGATGGTGTGGCGCTTGGCGACAGCATCGCCCGGATCGACAAGCTGAAGGGCGACATCGGCATGCCGCAGAACGTCACGACAAGCTATTACGGGACGGCCAAGACCTTCCAGGATGCCGCTGCGAACCAGGGGCTACTGATCCTCGGCGCCATCCTGACCATATATGTCGTGCTCGGCATGCTCTATGAGAGCTTCGTCCACCCGTTGACCATCCTTTCGGGCCTGCCGGCCGCGGCGGTGGGTGCGTTGTTGTCGCTGTCGCTTTTCGGCTTCGATCTCTCGGTCATCGCCGTCATCGGGCTCTTGATGCTGATCGGCATCGTCAAGAAGAATGCGATCATGATGATCGACGTGGCGCTGACCCTGCAGCGTGAGGGCATGGCGGCGGGCGAGGCTATCCACAAGGCCTGCCTGATGCGGTTCCGTCCGATCATGATGACGACGTTTGCGGCCCTGATGAGCACCCTGCCGATTGCACTCGGTGCCGGCGCCAGTGCCGAGCTGCGCCAGCCGCTCGGTGTCGCCGTGGTCGGCGGTCTTGTCGTTTCGCAGACATTGACCTTGTTCGTCACGCCTGTACTCTATCTCTACATGGAGCAGCTTGGCGCCTGGCTGAAGCGTCGCACCAGTACCTATGGCAAGGAAGCGGTCAGCTCGTAGCCGGACCGAGGCGGGATTTCCTCTGGGTTTTCCTCGCCGCGAACGTGGTTCGGTAAATGAATCGCCGAGATCTCAACCATTCGTTGATTGGTTTGCTGCTAAATATGAAGTGAAAGACTAAAATGCATAATATGTTATGCATATAAAGTTTACCAACTTAAAAAAATAGATCATCCCGCATATCAAGCTATATAGCAGGCTGGCCGCCCCGGTTGCAAACATAGCGTGCGCCTTGTTCTGTCTGGCCAATTAGGCAGGGGATCAGGCGATGACCACCAGTGTTGAGTTCGAGAACGTCAAGGGTGCGCTCGAGGGCGCTTCGGCAGCCGACAACCGTACCGCTGATGGCGGTGAGCAGATCCTGGCGCAGGCGCAGCAGCCCGCAGCCGATCCGGTTCCCGTAGACGCCGGCTCCGGCCAGCCTGTCCAGACCCCGCAGCCTCAGGCTGCCGCCCCCGCCCAGCCGACACAGGCCGAATATGTCGCCGACGCCTCCAACGTCGTACACCTGCCGGCCAATGTCTCGATCGACAACATCAAGGTCGACGGCGACAACCTCGTTCTCGAACAGGCCGACGGCAGCGTCATCGTCATCAAGGATGCCGCCTCCAACGTGCCGACCTTCCTGCTCGGCGATGTCGAGGTTCCGCGCGTTGCCCTGATCGCCGCGCTTGAAGCCGGCGGCATCAACGTCGCCTTCGGCGCCGACGGCTCGATCTCGGCCAATGCAGGCGGAGCCAACAGCTCCGGCGGCAATTTCGAACTGCCGGCCGGCGGCATCGGCGACGGCTTCGACCTTTCCATGCTTCTGCCCCCGACCGCGCTGGCCTTCCCGCAATATGACGGCGAGGAGCTGACCATTGGCGAGCGCATCAACAGGGCGCCTTCCATCGACATAGCGCCCGGGATCGGCGGTGGCTCCGGTATCGTTCACGAGGCGGGCCTGGATGAAGGGGGCTCGAATGCCGGCGCGGCCAGCGAGTTTGCCACCGGCACCTTCAAACTGTCCGATCCGGATGGGTTGAGCGATCTCAAGACGCTGACCATCAATGGCAAGACGGTCAGCATTGCCGATCTCGTCGGCCAGACCTTTGATGGTCAGCATGGCACCCTGACGATTACCGGCTATGATCCGGTGACAGGCGTTGCTACCTACCGCTACGAGTTGACCGGGGCCACCACCGACGTGCCCGGAGCGGACGAGACGGATCGCTTCACGCTTGTGGTTTCGGACGGCAAGGCATCATCGGCGCCGGCCAGCATCACGATCGAGATCGTTGACGACGTTCCGCTGGCCGTCGACGACAAGGCCATCTCGGTTGTCGAGGGTGGTGCTGCGATCGGCGGCAACGTGATGGACAATGACACGCCCGGCGCCGATGGCGCCCGTGTGACGTCGGTGACCATCGGCGGCAATGAACATGCGGTCGCCGCCGAAGGCACGACCACGGTCACGACGGCGAACGGCACCTATACCTTCCAGTCGAATGGCGCCTGGACGTTCACGCCGGTTGCGAGCCTGAACAATGCCGAAGGCGTGAGCGCCGGTTTCACCTATGTCATCACCGACGGCGACGGCGACACCTCGAGCGCGGCGCAGCCGATCACGATCACCGACGGCGATGGGCCGAAGGTGGTGGGCGAAGGGATTTCGCTGACCGTTGACGACCAGAACCTGACCGACGGCTCGACCCCCGGCGAGACCACTGCTACCGACTCGATTGTTTTCACGCCCGGCTCGGACGCGATCGCCTCGATCGTCTTCGGCGACACGACCGGCCTCGATGGCGGCCTGACGTGGGAGCGTGTGTCCGACACCGAGATCGTCGGCAGGGACGGCGAGACGGTGGTGGTGACGCTGACGCTGGTTCGCGACGGCAACAAGGCCGACGTGACGGTGACGCTGAACAACAATTACGCCCACCACAGCGACATCAGCGCGGACGATCTCGCCAATCTTGGCTCGGTCAAGGTGGTCGCCACCGACACCGACGGCGACAGCGCCGAAGGCACCGTCAATGTCGGCGTGTCCGACGACGTGCCTGTTGCGGTCGCAGACACGGCTGTCTCGGTTGTCGAGGGCGGCGCTGAGATTAGCGGCAACGTGATGACCAACGACACACCCGGCGCCGATGGCGCCAAGGTGACGTCGGTGACCATCGGCGGCAATGAACATGCGGTCGCCGCCGAAGGCACGACCACGGTCACGACTCCGAACGGCACCTATACCTTCCAGTCGAACGGCGCCTGGACGTTCACGCCGGTTGCGAGCCTGAACAATGCCGAAGGCGTGAGCGCCGGTTTCACCTATGTCATCACCGACGGCGACGGCGACACCTCGAGCGCGGCGCAGCCGATCACGATCACCGACGGCGATGGGCCGAAGGTGGTGGGCGAAGGGATTTCGCTGACCGTTGACGACCAGAACCTGACCGACGGCTCGACCCCCGGCGAGACCACTGCTACCGACTCGATTGTTTTCACGCCCGGCTCGGACGCGATCGCCTCGATCGTCTTCGGCGACACGACCGGCCTCGATGGCGGCCTGACGTGGGAGCGTGTGTCCGACACCGAGATCGTCGGCAGGGACGGCGAGACGGTGGTGGTGACGCTGACGCTGGTTCGCGACGGCAACAAGGCCGACGTGACGGTGACGCTGAACAACAATTACGCCCACCACAGCGACATCAGCGCGGACGATCTCGCCAATCTTGGCTCGGTCAAGGTGGTCGCCACCGACACCGACGGCGACAGCGCCGAAGGCACCGTCAATGTCGGCGTGTCCGACGACGTGCCTGTTGCGGTTGCAGACACGGCTGTCTCGGTTGTCGAGGGTGGTGCTGCGATCGGCGGCAACGTGATGGACAATGACACGCCCGGCGCCGATGGCGCCCGTGTGACGTCGGTGACCATCGGCGGCAATGAACA
>NZ_KB890025.1:300000-434225 GCF_000372965.1 Hoeflea sp. 108
GCCCTGATGGATCGAGCCGCGCGTCTGCAGGTCCAGGCCGGCGATGGCGCGCAAAAGCGTTGTCTTGCCGCAGCCCGACGGGCCAAGGAAGCAGATGAACTCGCCCTCGCTGATGTCGAGCGAAATGTCCTTCAGCGCATGGAATTCGCCGAAGGCTTTCCAGACGTTTGCGATCTTGAGATAGGCTGGCTGCTTCAGGCTGGCGGCGGTCATGGCGCTCACTTCAGTCGGAATTCGCGGCTGCCCGGCGAGGGTTTCGTGTCTCATCGTAACCATCCGGCTTGGGGGCAAGGATACGGGCGCGGCACAAGGCAGCGCCCGTCTGTCGAGGCGGCGAAAGATCAGCTCTTCGGCTCGGACTTCGAGTCGTAGCGCTTGGTCCATTCCTCGAGGATGGCGTTGCGGTGGTTGGCTGCCCATTCGAAGTCGTTCTTGATCATCCTGTCTTCAATGTCGGCGGGCAGGTGCGGCACTGGCTTGGCGACGCCGGGCATGGCGACCACCGCATAGCCGACATTGTACATCTCGTTGGCCTTCTTGGAGACCGACCAGTCGAGCAGGGTCTTCGCGGCTTCTTCCTTGGACGTTCCGGCGACGATCGCCGACGCTTCCATGTCCCAGCCGATGCCTTCCTCGGGGATGATGATGTCGATGGGCGCGCCTTCGGCCTTCGACTTGGCGGCGCGGAACTCGAAGGAGATGCCGATCACCGTTTCGCCGGCTGCTGCCATCTTGCAGGGCTTGGAGCCGGAATGGGTGTAGGCGGCGACGTTCTGGTGCAGACCGTCCATATAGGCCCAGCCATCCTTCTCGCCGAACAGCTGCAGCCAGCTCGACACGTCGAGATATCCGGTGCCCGACGACGCCGGGTTCGGCATCACCACATGGCCCTTGTATTCAGGCTTGGCGAGGTCCTTCCAGCTTTTCGGCGCGGTCAGGCCGAGCTTCTGGCCTTCGACGGTGTTGAAGCAGATCGAGGCGGCCCAGGCATCCATGCCGACCCAGCTCGGCGGGCTGTCGCTGTCGACGAAATTGGGCTTCAGCTGGTCGGCGCCCTTGGGCGCATAGGCCTCCAGCATGCCCTCGGACTTGAGAACCAGAAGCGAGGTCGCGGCAAGACCCCAGACCACGTCGGCCTGCGGATTGTCCTTCTCGGCGAGCAGCTTGGCGGTAATGACGCCGGTGGAGTCGCGGATGAAGTTCAGCTTGATGTCGGGGTGGTCCTGGTTGAACGTCTCGGCATAACGCTTGAGGTCTTCAGCCTCGATCGCCGTGTAGACCGTAAGCTCCGTCTCCGCCCAGGCCGCCGATGACATTAGCATCGTAGCGAGGGCGGCAAGCGCGAAGGATTTCTTCTGGTTCATTGAAATGAGCTCCCATTTGAATCGCTTAGGCACGTTCTGATTGGGAGAGGTCTTGCCGGGCCGCGTGTTGCGCTTGTACCCGTTTGTGCCTCGTCCATGGTCGATAGTGGGAACGAGGGGTCAATAAGTAAAATCTATTCTTTTTATGATCTGGTAGGCTGAGCTTATGTGATGCACAGGGTTGCGACAGGCATGTGACAAGGCTGCCGCTTGTTTGTGCAGCAGCGCAAAATCCCCGACAAAGATGAGATAGCAGATCTGGAACTCAGCCGGAGAAGGCGAGCGCGATGACCCCGCAGGCGACGATGACAGCCGAGACAATGCGGGCCCGCCAGGGTCTTTCGCCAAATATGAACAGCCCGATGAGGGCGGCGATGATGACGCTCGATTCACGCACGGCGGAGACCGCGCCCAAAGGCGCTATGGTCTTGGCGTAGATGACGAGACCATAGGCCGAGACGGCACCCAGGCCGCCGATGAGGCCGAGCCCGACCGTGCGCAGATCGATGGTGTGGGTCTTCCCGCGCCGGCGGAACAGCACGAACAGCGTCACCGGGAATTCGAGCAGGAACAACCAACCCATATAGCCGAACGGGCTGTCGGAGAGGCGCACGCCGATGCCGTCGATAACCGAATAGGAAGCGATCAGCACGCCGTTGATCGCGGCGGCACCGACTGCCCTTGGATCGGCATGCGCCGCACCGCGCTGGAAGGCAAGGAAGGCGATGCCGAAAGTGATCGCACCGAGCCCGGCCCAGCCGAGCGGCGGCAGTGTTTCGCCGATCATCACATAGGCGCCGAAGGCCACCAGCGCCGGAGCCAGTCCACGCGCGATGGGATAGACCTGGCTAAGATCGCCCAGCCGGTAGGATTGGAACAGGAAGACGTAATAGCCGTAGTGAATGACGGTCGACAGGAAGATGTAGATCCAACTCGCATGCGATGGCGGCGTGGCGAAGAATACCAGCACAAGCCCAAGCGTGGCATGGGTGGCGGACACCGCCGCCAGGACGACGGCGCGGTCAGTTGCCGCCTTGACGACCGCATTCCAGCTCGCATGCAGGAAGGCTGCCACCAGCACGATGGTAAGGGCGAAGCCGGACATGGTTCAGGCTTTCGGCGACGTCAGGGGAAGCGGCGGGATGGGCAGCGTTCCGGTCGAATGCGACCGGGCAATAGGCAACAGCATTTCCCCTCCAAGCAAATGAGGGAGCGCATGCGCTCCCTCATCCACACTCATCTGATTTGCCGGCTCAAGACAAGGCTCAGGCCCGCAGCAAAGAGAAGGTCTTGACGTTGGTGAAGCTTTTCATCGCTTCGATGACACCTTCCTTGTAGCCATTGCCCGAGTCCTTGATCCCGCCAAATGGCGACATCTCGATGCGATATCCCGGGACTTCTCAGATATTCACCGTGCCGACCTGCAGGTCGGCGATGCATGTCTGCATGCGGCGGAAATCGTTGGTGCAGACAGCTGAGGAGAGGCCGAAGGCGGTGGAGTTGGACGGCGAGATCAGCTCGTCGTCATTGTCCGGGGCGCGCATGATCGGGCCATCGCGAGATCGGGTGCCTTGGCGAGGGCGTCGTCGGACAGGTGGATGGGGATGATCAGCGGATCATTGCCGCCGAGGTCCAGCACATGGCGCTTCTAGCCGGCGGTGCGGGTGTGCTGGCGGCGTCGATAAGCGGCGGGCGACCCGTGCCCTACCGCAGTTTGCGATCCCTGGCTCGCGCTGCCAGCAGCACGAACGACACAGCCAATATCGAGGCCAGGAAGATCGAGCCCGACAGGGCATAGATCGTCGGCGAGGCGCCTGAGTTCATCTTGCCGAACATCGCCAATGGCAGCGTGTTCTGCCGCCCGACCAGATAGAAGGCCCGGCCGAATTCGTTCAGCGACAGGAGGAATGAAAAGATGAAGGCGGCCACCAGGCCCGGCTTGATCAGTGGCAATGTCACGTCGACCAACTGGCGCCACCAGGAGGCGCCGAGGTCGGACGCGGCAAGCAGGTAAGAACGCCTGACGGCTGCCATACTTGTGAGGATGACGGTGAAGGCGAATGGCAGCGCCCATAACAGGTGGCTCGCCGCAACCGTGCCCCAGAACGGCTTCAGTCCGATGCGTCCGAATATGACTGAAAGCGACAGGCCCTGGATGATCCCTGGAACGAACATCGGCAACAGCACGAACATGAACCAGCGCGAGCGCCATTTGCCGAGGTCCATGTAGGCAAGGGCCGACAACAGCGCGAGACCGGTTGCCACCAGCGCGGTGATGGTCGCGACCAGGAGGGATTCCTGCAATGCACTGATGAGGGTGCGTTCCTTGGCGAGCGCGAAATACCAGGTCAGGCTGATGTCGGACAGCGGCGGCAGGGCGGGCTGCAGCGCCGGATTGAACGACACCGCCACCAGATAGAGCGGCGGCAGATAGATGATCGCCAGCCCTATCGCTGTCATCAGCCAGATGGCCGCCTTCAGCGGGCGGCTTTCGAAACCGGCTACCATGTGAACCCCTCGAACAGGCTGGTCAGCTTGAACAGTCGGTTGCCGATGAAAATCAGTCCGAACAGGATGATCAGCACCAGGGTCGAGATCGCGAAGGCCAGCGGGAAGTTCACAACCCGCATGACGTCGTTGATCATCACCGAGATCATCGATGCGGCAGCGCCGCCGAGCATCTGCACTTCCGTGGCCGACCCTGCCGCCATGACGAAGACGAAGAGGAATCCGGCAAATATGCCGGCTTGGGTGAGTGGCAGCAGGACAGAGCGGAAGGTTCGCCAGAAGCCGGCGCCGAGATCCTGGCTGGCGGCGAGCAGCGATGGCTCGACGCGTTGCATCGACAGGATCAGCGGAAAGATGACGAATGGCAGGTATGAGGCGACGAGGCCGACATTGACGGCAAAATTGGAGAACAGGAGCCAGTCGAGCGGCTGGTCGACAATCCCGAGATCCAACAGCCAGCCATTGATCAGGCCGTTGCGGCCGAGCACCAGCCGCCAGGAAAAGGCGCGGATCATGTATGAGGTGAAGAATGGGATGGTGAACAGCGCCATGAGCAGCAGTGCCATGCGCCTGCTTGCCAGAAAATGCACTGCCATCGCGGCGGGATAGCCGATGATGACGCATATCGCGGCGGTCAGGAACGCCTTGCCCAGCGATCCGACGATGACGCTCCAGCGCCCGGCCTCGAGTATCGCTTCATAACCAGCCAGACTGAACTCCGGCCTGATCCAGTAGGTTGCGGGGTCCCAGGTCCAGAAACTCCAGACGAGGATGACGATCAGAGGCACGAAACCCAGCAGCAGCACGACGAGTGCGGTGGGGAGTGCGAGTAGCAGGCCGGGCGATTTCATCTGGGTTCCAGAAAAAAGGCGGGGGAGCGCGAACCGCTCCGCCGCTGTTGGTCGCAATCAGGCGTTACGCAGCTTCTGCCACCATTCTTCGTAGAGCTGGAAATTGTCCGGGCGCGTGTTCTGCCAGGCGACCTTGCCGCTGAACTTGGCCTTGACGTGCTCGGCCAGTGCCTTGACCTTTGTCGGGTCGAACTGGCTCGCATTTGCCTCGGCGTAAGCAACATTGCGATCGCTCGGCACGACGTAGCCCCGCTGTTCGCCAAGCGTGCAGCCATAGAAGCCGTCGAGCAGCCAATTGGCGAACTTGTGGGCGTCGTCGCCAAGGCCGCGGTCGACCGCACCCTTGAGCAGAACCAAGTTGTTGCCCCAGCCTTCGTAGCCTTCGACGGGCGCTGCGTACTCGACCTGCAGACCGCGCTTGCGACCTTCGTAGACGATGGGCTCCCACCCCGTCATGGCCAGCACCTCGCCATCGCCGACAAGCTGCACGCCTTGCTCCCAGCCGCTCCAGAAGGTGCGGAACTGGCCATCCTTCTTGTGCTTGATGAGGAACTCCATCACCAGGCCAAGCTCGTCCGCGGTCAAGTTGCCCGGATTGCCGATCTTCTGGTTCTCCGTCTCTTTCAGGTACATGGCTGCAAAGACGGCGCTGTTGATCCAGGCGTCTTCCATTGCCACCTGGCCCTTCAGCTTCGGATCGAAGATGACGCCGTAGCTGTCGACCTTGCCGAGCTTGTCGGGGCGATAGATGATCGAGTCGGCGTTGATGACGGCCGGCAGGCCGTACTGCTTTCCGTCATGATGCAGGTAGGGGATGTCTTTCGCCCACTGCCAGACGTTTTCGTAGTTGGGGATCTTCGACAGGTCCCAAGGAACGATCGCGCCCTGGACTGCGAGTTCCTTCTCGGCGCCGCCCTGCAGGCCACCGATATCGAAGAGGTCGTTTGCGTTGCCGGCGACCAGTCGCGCAACGGCTGGGCCGGGGTCGTTGCCATTGTCGGTGAAGGCAACGTTCAGGCCCGCGTCGTCGGCTGCCCGCGACCAGGCGTCGCCGACGTCGAGCGTGCCGGTCGCCCAGAATGCCAGATCGCCCGCGGCCAGCGCCGACATCGGCCGAAACACGGATCCGGCAGCCAATGCCGCGCCTCCGGCCCCGAGCGTCTTGAGCAATTGACGACGGCTGATGTTGCTCGACATCGCGTCGCTCAGAGAATTTATGTTATTTGTCATCGCGTTACCCCTTCTTTTTATGAAAATTTTCTCAGGATGATCAGGTGTCACGGTTCGCCGCAGTTCAGGATGCGGGCACGGGCACCAAGGCGCCTCCGGCGAATTCGAGTCGTACCGGATTGCCTGGTTCGGGCCAGGCCTCGGCGAACTCGACCGGGATCTCGGCGTCGAGCTTCTGGCCATCGCCAAGCTCCAGATAGAAGTCGAAGAACCGGCCGCGAAACTGGCGTCCAGCCACGGTCGCAGCAAGTGAGCTACCGGGCGCTGCATGCACGTTCGCGAGCGAAATGCGGTCGGGACGAACCGCCAGGAGTCCCATTTCCCCGACGTCGCGAGCGCCTGGCAGAACCAGCCGCTCACCGGCTATGACGGCGACAGTGTCGCCGCCGCTGCGTTCGAGCCTTTCGGGCTTGAGGACGCGTTCCATGCCAACGAAGCGTGCGACGAAATCATTGGCGGGAGTGGCAAAGAAGTCGGCCGGCCGTCCCACCTGTTCGAGCCTGCCCTTGTGCATGATCGCCATGCGGTCGCTGAGGCTCAGCGCTTCGTCCTGATTGTGGGTGACCAGCACGAAGGTCGAACCGGTTCGCTGGTGCAGCCTGCCGAATTCATCGCGCATCTGCTGGCGCAGTCTTTCGTCGAGCCCGGTCAAGGGTTCGTCGAGAAGCAGGATGCCCGGCTCCATGACGAGCGCGCGTGCCAGAGCGACCCGCTGCCGTTGCCCGCCAGAGAGCAGATTGACGTTGCGCTGGGCAAATCCTGCCAGATCGACCAGCGCAAGCGTGCTGTCTACGCGCTTCTTGCGTTCAGCGGCGGCCACACCCTTCACCTTCAACCCATAGGCGACGTTGTCGCCCACGGTCATGTGGGGGAACAAAGCGAGGTCCTGGAAGACGGTGTTTGAAGGGCGGCGGTTGGCCGGCAGGTCGGTGACGTCCTGCCCATCAAACAAGACACGGCCGGTGGTGGGGCGATCAAAACCCCCGATCAGTTTCAGCAGCGTGCTTTTTCCCGAACCCGACGAGCCGAGTAAGGTGAAGAATTCGCCGGCCTCGATCTTGAGACCCACGCGCTCCAGGGCTTTGACCGTGCCAAAGGTCCTGGTTACGTCGTCAATTCCAATCGAGATGGCCATGGGCTAGCGGACCTCTTCGGTGATGACCATGATGCCCCGGTCGGTGACCTCCAGGACTTGCCCTGCATGCACGAGCGTTGTCGTGGTGGGCTCCTCGACAAGCAGCGGGCCACTCAGGCGCTCACCGCAGGGCAGGCCGTTACGATCATAGACAGCGCACAATTTCCAGCCGCCATCGTTGCCGAAATAGACTTTGCGTTCGCCTTTTCGTGCCTTGGCGACAGTGCGGCCGTCATTGTCGATCGGCGGGCAGTCGATGACGTTGCCGGCGATCTCGGCCTGAAGATGCAGGTTCGTCACCTCGATGCGTGCATCGGGCAGGCGGAACGAATAGGCGGTCTCGTGAGCAGTGTGAAAAGCCTCGGCGAAATCGACGAGTTGCATCGACGGTGTGAACCGGGTCGATACGCTGTGCTCCTGTCCGTGATAGCGCATTTCCACGGTGTAGCTGAAGGTGACACCGTCCGTGCTGTCGCGGTCGAAATAGGACAGCGCTTCGCCTTCCATGTCGGCGAAGAGTTTGGCCAGTTCGTCGAGTGACGAGGCGACGAGCGGCGAAAACCACGTCTTGCGAATGTCCGCGCGGGGATGCGCGGCCAGCATGCCCCAGGCCGAGAAGATGCCTGAATGCGGTGGGATGATGATCGATTTGGCGTTGAGTTCGCGACCGAGGCGAGCCGCCAACATCGGCCCGGCGCCCCCACTGACGACCAGAGCAAGATCGCGTGGGTCGTGACCGCGCTGGACGGTAACCAGCTTCAGTGCGTTGATCATGTTGGACTCGGCAACGTCGATGATAGCCTGGGCGACGTCGTCCACCGATAGGCCGAGTGGTCCGGCCAGCCTGGCGATTGCCTGCTGCGCGAGTTCGACGTCGAGGGTCATGGCGCCTTCGGCGAATGCGGCAGGGTCGAGTAGCCCGATGGCCACTTTGGCATCAGTGACAGTCGGCTCGGTTCCACCTAATCCGTAGCAGGCGGGTCCGGGCGCAGAGCCGGCACTTTTCGGGCCGACCCGCAGACCGCCGGCGGCGTCGATCCAGGCGATCGAGCCTCCGCCCGAGCCTATCTCGACGATGTCGACCACCGGCACCTGGACCGGGTAGCCGGGGAAGGTACGGGCCCATTCGAGCTTGTATTCGGCATCGAGATTGGGCTTGCCGTCGCGGATGAGCGTGCATTTTGCCGTGGTGCCGCCAACGTCGAGATAAAGCACATCCCTTTCGCCGAGGATCGCACCGATCCTTGCTGCGCCAGCCGCGCCGCCCGAAGGGCCGGATTCGACGAGGGTCAGCGGACTGGCGACGGCTTGCGAGAACGTTGCGACCCCGCCATTCGACAGCATGGCATAATAGGCCGAATACACGCCCTTGGCGGCAAGCGCCTTTTCCAGATTGGCGAAGTAGCGCTGGATAATCGGCTGCACATAAGCGTTGAGGGCAACCGTGTTGGTGCGCTCATACTCGCGCCATTGCCGCGAGATCTCGTAGCTGGCACAGACGGTGACATCAGGCAGCAGGTCGCGCAACAGCTCGGCGCAGCGCTTCTCATGATCCGGATGAGCGTAGCTGTGCAGAAAGATGACCGCTACGGCCTCAACTCCCTCGTCAAGGAACAGGCGTGCAGCCTCGCGCACGTCGTCTTCATTGAGCGGTTCGATGACCCGTCCGTCCGCGCCAACCCGTTCGCGGACCTCGGTCCGCAGCTTCCTGGGGATGAACGGTTCGGGGCTGTGGAACTGGAGATTGTAGAGATCCGGGCGGTTGCCTCGGCCGATCTCGAGCACGTCGCGGAACCCGGCTGTGGTGACGAGCGCGGTCCTGACGCCCTTGCGTTCGGTGATCGCGTTGATCACCGTCGTTCCGCCATGGGCGAAGAACCGGACCTTGTCCGTGTCCAGGCCGCTGGCACTCTCTGCGCGGTCGATCACGTCGAGCACGCCGATCGACTGGTCCTGCGGAGTGGTCAGGCTCTTTGAGGTGAAGACCTTGCCCGTCTTCTCGTCATATCCGACGAGATCGGTGAAGGTGCCGCCGACATCGGTTGCAAGTCTGATCATTTCGTCGCCGTGCCCCGGTGGTTGTATTCCGATGCCGCACGCTCTGCGCTGATGTAGCCTGAGCGGATGTCCTCGGCGATCGCGTCCCTGCTTCGCATCGCTGGATCGCCCCAGCCGCCGCCACCGCCGGTGGCGATGCGCAGCAGATCGCCCTTGACGACGCGGCGGTGAGACAGGCGGCCATAGGTGACGGTGTTCGCTGCCTTCTTGTCGACGACATCGAGCCGGTTGAGACTGCCGTCACCGCCGCCGTCCATGCCCCAGGGTGGCGTCCGCGAGCGGCCGAAGCCGCTGTGGACGTCGGCCTCTCCGGACAGAATCTCGTATTCACGCACGACCCCGAAGCCGCCACGCCACTGGCCTGCGCCGGCCCCGCCTTCGACATTGAGCGCGTAGCGCCGGACGTGGAGCGGAAACTTGGCTTCGATCAACTCGACCGAGTAGTTGTAGGTATCTCCGTCGGTCAGGGCGATGACCGCGCTTGCGCCGTCGCGACCGGGCGCGCCGCCCCAGCCGCCATGCTGTGGCTCGATGTGGATGAATTCCTCGCCGTCGGCAGTCCGGCCATTGATGTAGGTGACGCAGAGGCTGGAGTAGGAGCCGGCGGAGAAACGTTCAGGCATCAACGGTGCGAGGGCCTTCCACACGAGTTCGGAGGCATGGACCGAGCCTTCGTAGTACCAACCTGTCGGCGAGGGCTTCTGTGCCGTGAACACCGTTCCGTCGGGAGCGATCACCGAGAGTGGCCGGAACCATCCTTCGTTGGATGGCTCCTGCGGTGCCACCAGCGCCTTGAAAATGGTCTTCACGGCTGAACTGAGCGCCCCACGCGCGCAGTTGATAGGCCCTGCCGCGGCAGGTGGGCAGCCGGTGAAATCCACTTCCATGCGGCCACCCGCGATCCGGATGGCGACCTTCACTTCGATGGGATCGGTGGAAATGCCATCGCCGTCGATGATGTCGGTCGCCTCGTAAATGCCATCCGGCAGTGCCGCAATGACGTTTTGACTGCGCCGCTCGCTGACGTCGAGGAGATGATCAAATGCGTCCTGAACGGTAGCCGCGCCGTATTTCTCGACCATCTCCAGGATGCGGCGCTCGGCAATGCGCACCGTGGCAAGCTGCGCATTGAGGTCGCCCAGCGCGACTTCCGGCAGACGGACATTCTCGCTGATGATGCGGACAATATCAGGCAACAGCTTGTCGTCGCGCGCAATGCGGACGCAAGGCAGGCGAAGGCCTTCCTGGAACACCGAATTGGCGTCCGGAGGCAGGCTGCCGGGCACCGCGCCGCCGACGTCCAGCCAGTGAGCGACATTGATGGCAAATGCGATGATGCGGCCTTCGGCAAAGATCGGGCGCATGATGGCCAGATCGCAGGAATGCGTGCCTCCGGCATAGGGATCGTTTGTGACCAGTACGTCGCCTGGCGCCATGTCGTCGGCGAACCTCTCGACGAGGCTGCGAACCTGGGTGGCGAATGTACCGGTGAACAATGTGATGCCATTGGTCTGGGCAATCAGGTCGCAGTCGCGGGTGCAGATGCCGCAAGCGAAATCCAGAACCTCGTAGATGACGGGGCTCATGCTGGTCCGCGCCATCACGATGCCCATCTCGTCGACCATCGACAGTAGCTTGCCCTGGATGATCTCCTGGGTCACGGGATCGACGGCTCGCACTTGCTGCTCCATTCCGCACCTTTATGACTGCAGCGCCTATCTGCTGCCCAGACGGAAAGGTTGCATCGTGGAAGAAACTTGCCTACCCGACCAATCGGGTGGGCTGCCTGGTTAAGGCCCCACCCGAAATGATGGTTAGGCTAATAGTCCTAGCTCCCGCGCGACAGAGATGGCCGAGGTGCGCGAATGGACATTGAGCTTAGAGAAGACATTTCGGACGTGAAACTTCACCGTGTTTTCGCTGACGTCCATGTGCCGGGCTATCTCCTTGTTGGAGAAGCCGCCGCATATCAATGAGACGACCTTCAGTTCCTGCTGGGTCAGCGTATGCGGGGCGCTTGCGGGATCGGGCGCCGTTTCGGATGTGCCTTGTCCCGGAGCGGACGCATCTGCCGGTGCAAATATCTGGCCGACGCGCCGGGCGATCAGGCTGTCAGGGCCGGCCTCCTGCGCGCGGTGGCGCAGCAGGGCGAGCATTTCGGGACCCTCTTCGAAAAACGCCGCGCGGTAGGTTGCGCTGGGCAGGGTCAGCAGGATTTCGTCAAGCACGGAGGCGGTTCGCTCTGCCTTACCTGCCTTTATGCCAGCCAGCAGCGCCAGCAGGCGCATCCGGAGCATTCGAGGCACGCTGAAGGGACGCTCCTGCGCCACCTCCAGGCGTTGCAACATGTCCAGTGCGCGTTCCGTCTGTCCTTCCTGTATCCAGACCCGTACCCACAGCGTGGCCGGTACCTCGCCGCGCAGCCGGAATGAAAGCCGGTTGCGCTCGACGTCGAACGCCGTTTCCGGGCCGAGATCGAAACGGTCGGCAAAACGCTTGGCGCCCTGAATGTCGCCAAAGTGGATGATCGCACGCATTTGTTCGCGTGCGACCAGCCTTTGCAGGCGAGGAAAACCACGGCGCTGTGCGGTGCGCCTTGCCTGTTCGAGCACGGCGTCGACGCCGTCGAAATCGTTGCGGACTGTCCGTGCGCGAATGCGGGACAGATAGGCTGCCGCCAAAAGGTCGAACCAACAGTCGTTCTTTTCCAGATGCGGTAGCGACCATTCCAGGATGCGCTCAGCGCCATCATGTAGGCCACGCTCCGACAGGGTCTCGGCCAGCAGGACCTGGGCGATCGCGTCGAGGTCGCAACCCTTGCCGATGGCGTTCTGCGCGTCGCTAGCCAGGCGCTCGTAGGCCGCACTCGCGCCTTCCATGTCGCCGCGAAAGAACTGTGCCTGTCCAACATGGGCGTAGAGGTGCATCGCCCCGAAAAGCGCTCCTGCCTGGGTAAAGGACTGGATCGCCAGGTTACCGTGGCGCTCGGCGCGATCGAATTCGCTGCGTTCCAGGTATTGGAAGCACAGCAGGTTGTAGGTCAGCGCGCGCTGTACCGGCTCCGTCAGCTCGAGCAGCGTCAGGTCGCGCTCGAGTAGCGACAGGTCGAGGGCTTCGATGCGGTCGTCCCGGTACAGCGCCATGAGTGCGCCGATCAGGCGAATTTCGTTGACCAGGACACTGTCGGAGCGGTCAATTTTTCGATTTACGAGCTCGAAGTAATGACTTGCCAGCGTCAGGTTGCCACCTTTGGCAGCCGCGACGGCCAGTCCGAGAAAACTGCGTGGGAACTTAGCGGCTTCCGCCTCCGGCAAAACCGCTGCAAGTGCATGAAACTGCTGGAGCAGTCCGCGAGCACCGGCATAGACCTGCCGCCACCCTCCGGCATTTTCGGAAAGTTCTCCGGCAAGGCGGAAGTCTTCCGCATGCAAAGCGTGGCGAATGGCACTGGCCCAGTCACGGCGCGCCGCATACCAGTGTGCGGCACTGCGCCTGATCTGGTTGATATCCAGCCCGCGCAGGCGGGCTTCATGCATCAGGTATTCCTGGAACACCGCATGCAGCTTGAATTGCTTGTGTCCATCGTCCAACGCTTCGATCGGCAGGCCGCCGACGGCGATATCGGACGTCAGTTCTGCGGCCGCCGATGGATTGACAACTGCGCTCGCCAACTCGGCGCTGAAATAGGGCAGGGCCGCAACGCCGACCAGTGCCGATTGCATGGGGGCTGAGAGCGACGAAAACACCTGTTCGGACAGATAGCGCGCCATGTCGAGCTGGGTACCGCTGAACTCCAACAGGTCCCTATCGGTCACGGCCCCGTCACGCAGCAGCACGCGAGCCAGCTGCAGCGCCACGGCCCAGCCCTCTGTCTTGCGGACCAGTGCCTCGATCTGTGCTTTGTCGAGCTTGACCCCGGCCATGGCCAGCAGGTTCTGGGCTTCCCCGGCCGTGAAGCGCAAGTCGGCGGCCTTCAGATAGGTAAGCTGGCCATTCAGCTGCATAGCCGAAATCGCCAATCTCGGCTCCGACCTCGAGATGATCAGCAGCCTCAGGTTTCGTGCCTGTGGCGAAAACAACAGCCGCGCCAGCGTCGCGTCGTTTTCCTCGCTCTGGGCGAAATGATAGTCGTCGAGGAACAGGTATAGCGGACGGCGCAGCCGTTGCAGCTGGGTCAGGATGACCCCCAGAACATGCTGCTGCGACAGGTTGGAAAAATCCTGAGCAGCCGCTGGGACAATGTGGGCCGCCGTGAGAACGCCGAGCAGTCCGAGCAGGAAATGGGTGCCGTCGCGATCGTCGCCATCGAGCGCAGCCCAAGCGGTCTGATGGCCTTGTTTGCGCAGGTCCTTGTAACGCTGGTTCATCAAGGAGGACTTGCCGAAACCGGCCGGCGCAACGACCAGTGTAAGGCGACGGTCGCCGGCATCATCGAGCAGCCTCAGCGCGCGGACGCGCCTGACCTGCGCCATGCGCGCATCGGCGCCACCTTCAGAGATGTGTTCGGGCGACAACGCCACCATTCCTGCCAGGATCCAGCATCAACCAACGTTGCCGTTATGATGCGTGGTGGCGAAAATGTACACCTTGCGGCGTCAAGGCCGTGAAGTGCCGATTTGCGTTGGCGCCCCTGCAGCCAAAGCTCATTGCGGCGCTGATATGTCTGAAACCTCCGTCGGCCCAATGCAGGCGAAAGGTCAGAACTGGCGAAGAGGTTTCAACTCAGCGAAGGATGATCAAGAACCAGATGACGATATCAATGCAGCCGCCGAAAATCCGCAGTCGCGCCGGACACTGTCTGCGGCGGGAGCTGTCAATCAGCACCGGGCATCTAGTCCAAACAGCGAATATCTTGTAGGGCGGCCGCCTGTGGCTGCACCGACGGCCGCGTTCTAAGCTACCACGGCAAAGAGAAGGTCTTGACGTTGGTGAAGCTTTTCATCGCTTCGATGACGCCTTCCTTGTAGCCGTTGCCCGAGTCCTTGATCCCGCCAAATGGCGACATCTCGATGCGATATCCCGGGACTTCCCAGATATTCACCGTGCCGACCTGCAGGCCGGCGATGTATTTCTGCATGCGGCGGAAATCGTTGGTGCAGACGCCCGAGGAAAGGCCAAAGGCGGTGGAATTGGACAGCGCGATCAGCTCGTCGTCATTGTCGGGCGCGCGCACGATCGGGATAACAGGGCCGAAGGTCTCTTCCATGACCAGTTCCGACTTGTGCGGCACGCGGTCGACGACGATCGGTGGCAACAGAGCGCCCCTGCGGCCGGGATCGTAGAGCACCTCCGCTCCTTGCTCGGCCGCCATGTAGACCCTGCTTTCGAACAAAACGGCGGCCTTTTCGTGCACAACGGTGCCAAGATCCATCGATCTGTCCATCGGGTCGCCGAATTTGAGCTTCTTCGCCCGTTCGAGCACCATCGGCACGAAGCGGTCGGCGACACTTTCCTGGCACAGGATGCGCTTCACCGCCGTGCAGCGCTGGCCGGAGTTCTTGGTGGCACCAGCCACCGCAAGGTCGGCCGCCTTGGCGAGGTCGGCGTCGGACAGGTCGTTGAGGATGATCAGCGGGTCGTTGCCGCCGAGCTCCAGCACCTGACGCTTGTAGCCGGCGGTGCGGGCGATCAGCTTGCCGACCGGCACGCCGCCGGTAAAGGTGATCAGCTCGATGTTGTCGTTGGTGATCATCTCGGCGCCGATGTCGGCGGGCATGCCGGTCACGACCGACAGCATCTCCGGCGGCAGACCGGCTTCGTAAAGGATATCGGCGAGGATAAGCGCCGTCATCGGCGTCAGTTCCGTCGGCTTCACCACCACGCAATTGTTGGTGGCAATCGCCGGCGCCACCTTGTGCGCCACCATGTTGAGCGGGTGGTTGAACGGCGTGATCGCCGAGATCGCCCTGAGCGGCTCGCGGGTGGTGAAGATTTTCCGTGCCTTTCCATGGGGGGTCAGGTCGCAGGAAAAGATCTGGCCGTCGTCCTGGATGCACATCTGCGCCGACAGCGTGAACACATCATAGGCGCGGCCGACCTCATAGAGGGAGTCGGCCTTGGAGATGCCGAGTTCCAGCGTGATGACATCGGAAATCTCTTCCTTGCGCGCGGCAAGTGCCTCCGCCGTACGGAACAGGATCTGCTGGCGCTCGTAGCGTGTCAGCTTCGGCTTGTAGTTGGCCGCGATCTCGAAGGCTTGGCGGGCGTGCTCGGCCCGCCCCGCCGGCACCGTGCCGATCACCGCATTGGTGTAGGGGTAGTGGACGTTGACGACGCCATCGGCATCGACTTTGCGTCCGGCGATGCGCATCGGCTCGTGGCGCACCTTGAACGTTGTTTCAGCCTTGACCATCCTTGGTCCTCCCTCAGGCCTGCGCTGCGGCAAGCGCGGCATAATAGAACGCATCGAAGTTGCGCAGAACCGGCTCGTTGGGCAGCGTCTCAAGCTTGCGATTGACGATGAACGGCACCGCCTGCTCGGTCAGGCCGCCATGCGAACGGAGCGGCTCGTTCAATGCGGCGAGGTCGTGGCGGTGCTCGCTGGTGCCGATGGTCTTGTTCTCCGATGACACCAGCACGATGTCGCCGATGCGGTCGGACGGCAGCTCGAAGCGCTCGCAGGCGGTGGCGTTGTCGATGACGACGTCGATGCCCTCGATGGCGGCCAGGCGCTTCATGATATCGACATGGTCGGCACCCTCCGGCAGGTAGGCCGTGGCGAACGAGCCGAGCGCGCCGTGATGAACGACATATGGATCGGTGATCGGCAGGATGACGCGGGCTGTATCCTTGCCAAGCCATTCGTCGAGCAGGTCCTGGACGTAGACGACGTCAGGGGTGCCGTCGGCCTTGTGCTTGGGCTTCATGCCATGGTCGGCGGTGATCACGATGGCCGCACCCAAGGCATCGAGTTCGCCGAGATACTTGTCGAACATCTCGTAGAAGGCGTTGGCCTGCGGCACACCCGGAGCATATTTGTGCTGCACATAGTCGGTCGTGGTCAGGTACATCACATCGGGCTTGAATTCCTTGAGCAGCTTGACGCCGGCGGCAAACACGAACTCCGACAACTCGGCCGAATAGACCTCAGGCACTGGCTTGCCGAGCCAGGCGGACGCGTTGTCCATGCCGTGCTCTGCCTTGGTCGAGACATCGGACTTCTCCGAAGAGAAGCAGATGGCGCGGCCTTCGTCGAACTTCAGGCCACTGCCGAGCAGGGCGCGCAGCTTGTCCTTGGCGGTGACCACGGCGACGCGGGCGCCGGCGTTGTAGAAGGCCTGGAAGACGGTCGGCGCGCGCAGGAAGCGCGGATCGTTCATCATCACTTCCTTGCCGGTCTCACGCTCGTAGAGATAGTTGCCGCAGATGCCGTGCACGGCGGGCGGACGGCCGGTGGCGATCGACAGATTGTTGGGGTTGGTGAAGCTCGGGATGACCGAGTGAGCGGTGCGCTCGGTGCCCTTGGCGCGGATCTTCACCAAATTCGGCATCAGGCCTGCCTTGATCGCCTCGTCGAGATAAGCCGGCTCGCAGCCGTCGAGGCAAATCGCAATCGCCGGCACGCGCGGCCACGCATAAGTACGGCCGTTGGCGCTGACGTTGATCGTGGTCATCTTGTTCATGGGAGAAAGGTCCTTTGTAATCTTCTTGTCGTCAGGCGGCGAGCTTGGCGCGCTCGGCGATGGCGGCGGCGGGGGGAGCAGCGGTGTCGACGCCCATTTCGCGCAGCGACTGGCCGGCGGCCTCGACCACCTTGCGCATGACGTGTTCGTCCATCCGCCCGATGCAGCCGACGCGGAAACTCTCCACCACGGTCAGCTTGCCCGGATAGATGATGAAACCTTTTTCCTTCATCAGTTCGTAGAAGCGGTCGAAGGCGAAGTCCGGGTGGGCTGGGCAGAAGAAGGTGACGATGATCGGGGACAGCCAGCGGTCCTTGAGCAGCGTTTCGAAGCCGAGTTCGCGCATGCCCGCCACCATCACGTCGCGGTTGCGGGTGTAACGCGCCCCTCGGCCGGCGACGCCGCCCTCGGCCTCGTGCTGGCGCAGCGCCTCGAGGAAGGCCGCGACGACATGCGTCGGCGGCGTGTAGCGCCACTGGCCGGTCTTGTTCATGTGCGCCCACTGGGCATGCACGTCGAGGCTGAGCGAATGGCTGCGGCCTTTGGCGGCTTCGAGTTCGCTCTTGCGGGCGATGATGAAGCCGAAGCCGGGCACACCCTCGATGCATTTGTTGGCCGACGAGACCATCGCTTCGTAGCGGATTTCGCTGACGTTGAGCGGGATGGCGCCGAAGGCGCTCATCGAGTCGACCAGGAACTTGCGGCCCTTGGCATAGACGGTCTCGGAGATCTCGGCGACCGGGTTGAGGATGCCGGAGCTGGTCTCGCAGTGAACCAGGATGACGTGGGTGATGGTGGGGTCGGCGTCGAGGGCGGCAGCAACCTCGTCGCCGCGCGGCGGCATGTAGTCGCCCTTGTCGATGGCGACATGGTCGCGGCCGAGATAGCCGAGCGTCTGGACGATGCGCTGGCCATAAGCGCCGTTTACCAGCACCAGCACCTTGCCGTCACGCGGTACGAACGAGCCGAGCATCGCCTCGACGGCAAAGCTGCCCGAGCCCTGCATCGGCACGCAGTCGAATTCATCGTTGGCGTCGCCAAGCATGGCGAGCAACCGCTGGCGCATCTCCGCCGTCATCGCCCGGAAGTCGCCGTCCCACGAGCCCCAGTCACGCAGCATCGCCTGCTTGACGGCATAGGAGGTGGTCAGCGGCCCGGGAGTGAGCAGGTAGGGCTCGCCCAATGCAGGAGCAGGGAAGGGGGCTTGAGCCGCAAGCTTATGTTCGGACAGCATTTTCGTCTCCTCGCCGTCATCCTGATATTGCCTATGGTTCACCTTGGAATCCCCTAATCCATATGTACAATCGTTATTTCGTATCCAATGATAAGTTTGAATGATGATGCGTTGATGACGTCACGAAATCCGCTCAGGCTGTCTTCGCAAGCCGGCTTTCAAGCAGATCGCCGCTCTGGGTCAGGATCGGGTAGGCGACCGAGACCAGCAGCGAGTTGAACTCCTTCAGCGCGCGCACCACTTCGAGATGGATGTCACTGGTCTCGATGCTTTGCACGGTACCCGACTGCAGGCGCTTGAGGTGACGTTCGTGGCTGTTGCGCTCGAGCTTGCGCATGCGCTCCTTCTCGACCACGAGCTGGCGCGCCGCTTCGAGATCGCTCGACACCAGCACGTTCATGGCGATCTGCATGTTGGCCAGTACCCGGTCGTGCAGCGCTGTCAGCTCCGACCAGCCTTCTCTTGAGAAGCTCAGCCTCTTGTCGCTCTTCTCCTCCGCCAGAACCAGCAGGTTCTTGGCGATGATGTCGCCGGCATGTTCGAGATTGATGGCAAGGTCGGTCAGTTCGATGCCGCGCCGCGCCTCATCCTGGCTCATCGTGCCGCGATTGACCTCGGCGATGTAGAGCTTGATGTCGGTGTGGGCGCGGTTGACCTCCTCGTCGAGCTGGCGCAACTGCGCCACGCGCGCCTTGTCGCCGCTGTCGAACAGCTCCATGACCGGCCGCAACATGATTTCCACCGTCTCGGCCATGCGCAGAACCTCGCGCGTGGCGCTGGCAAGTGCCACGCTGGGCATCTTGATGACTGTCCGGTCGAGCGCGCTAGCTCGACGCGACATCAGGTCGAACGCCTGCTCGCCCGCCGGTGCATCCGGCAGGATCAGCCGCGCCAGCCGCTCCATTGCCGTCGTGAAGGGCAGGCAGGCGACCAGCAAGGCGAGGTTGAAGGCGAGGTGCATGTTGACGACCTGGCGTGCGGCCGTCGTGCCGAACCAGGAGATGGGCAGGGTGGCTGCCTGCAGGCCAATCAGGATGACCACCGCTGCAGTCGCGCGGAAGATCAGGTTGCCCAGAGGAATGCGCCTTGCCTCGATTGCCTGGCCGCGTGTCAGCCCGACGGCGACCAGTCCGGCGCCGAGATTGACGCCAAGGATCATCGGCAGCGCCACCTCCGCCGGCAGCACGCCCTGGGCTGCCATCGACATGAACAGTAGCACTGAGGCGACGCTGGAGTGGATCAGCCATGTGAACAGGGCTGCAGCGCCGAAAGCCGTCACCGGATCGCCGCGCAGATAATCGATCGCCATCGGCAGCAGCGGGCTGTGACGCATCGGCGCGGTCGCTTCGCCGACCATGCGCAGCGAGATCAGGATGAAGGCGATGCCGAGCAGGGTGCGTCCGGTCTGCTTGACGATACGGGCCTCGACCTTGAGGAACATCGTTGCACCGGCAAGGAGCAGCAGCGGCACCAGCCAGCTGAGATCGAAGGACAGCGCCTGCACCACCAGTGCGGAGCCGACATCGGCGCCCAGCATGACGGCGAGCCCGCCCGAAACGCTCATCACGCCTGTGGCAGCGAAACCCGCTGCGAGCACGGCGACGGCGGTGGCGCTCTGCAACATGATGGCGAGCACGGTGCCGGCGGCCGCCGCGCGCACCCGGCCCCTGGTCGCGCCACGCAGCGCCTCGCGCAGCAATGCGCCATGCGCGCGCTCGACGCCGGTGCGCACCATTCGCACGGCCCACAGCAGAAGCATGATGGCGCCCGCCAGCTGCAGCAGGATGTACAGAAGATGCATGGCCATCGCCTCCCAGCGCGCGGCGCGCAAGGGTGGCGCCTGCCTTATCCTCGGCATGACAAGCCATAAATCAAATCGTTAGTTTCGATATTTCTATCGCTTGAATTTATTGCTACTCTGACCTGTCGTCAGGAAGCAGGCATGCGGTACGTACAGCTCAGGGCTTTTCATTATGTCGCGGTGTGTGGCGGCTTTTCGCGCGCCGCCGAGATGCTGTTCCTGACCCAGCCGGCAATTTCCGATCAGGTGCGCAAACTCGAGGAAGAGTACGACGTGCTCCTGTTCAACCGCCACAAGAAGCAGGTGACGCCGACGGCTGCGGGCCAGCAGCTGCTCGAAATCACCCACCGCATGTTCGACACCGAGCAGCAAGCGCTGGAGCTTCTGTCGGAATCGCGCGCGCTGCGCTCGGGCACGCTGCGCATCGTCGCCGACGCCGCCCACCACCTGCTGCACATTCTCGGCCAGTTCCGCCAGAAGTATCCGGGCATCCAGGTGTCGGTACGCGCCGGTAACACAGAGACGGTCATCTCCAGCCTCTACAGTTACGAAGCCGACATTGGCGTGCTCGGCGAAATTCCGACAGGCCGAGACTTCGAGATCGTCAAGCTCAACTCGACGCCAATCGTCGCCTTCGTCTCGACCGGCCATCCTCTGGCCTCTGCCAAGTCGCTGTCGCTGCACGAGCTGTCGCTGCTGCCGCTGGTCATGCGCGAGCGCGGGTCGAAGACCCGTGCCAAGCTGGAAGACCTCGCCACCAAGGAGGGATTCGAGTTCAAGCCGGCGATCGAGGCGGAGGGGCGTGAGGCGGTGCGCGAGATCGTGGCGTCGGGTGCGGGTGTAGGCTTCGTCTCGGCTGCCGAATTCGGCCAGGACGCCCGGCTGGTGCAGATCCCGATCGCCGCACCTGAAATGCTGATGGACGAGGCGCTGATCTGCCTGCGCGAGCGCAGCGGCGGCAAGCTTGTCCGGGTCTTCCTCGACATCGCCAGGTCGATGGCTGCGGGGTGAGGCCAGGCCTACCTGCTCATGTCGGCCAGGGCATCGCGCATTGCCGAACTGGTGATACCGAACATGCCGCCATAGGGGATGTTTAGGTCGATGATGACGAACATGACGCTGGCGACGGCGACGACGCCGACGGCCAGCACGATGGCGCCAAGCGCGCGACGGGGTATCTGAAGCCCGAAGCTGAAGAACACCAGCGCCAGCCAGAAGCTGACGATGCTGCTGAACGAGCCGCGGGACACCCCGGCCGAATCTTCGATTACCGCCCAACGGCTTTCCTGGACCAGGGTAAAGTCGGTACGGCATCTCGCGGCCATGTTGATGTGCAGGGCATCTGTCGGCGCCAGCCCGTCGACCATCAGGCCAACCTCGTTCATGAGCGCCTTCAATCCCTGATCCTCGCCTGTCGCGGCAATCCTGCGGATATCGGGCATTCCGTCGACGACGGGCGCCGGCTCGTTCGTCCAGGTGCTGCCGACGACGGCTGCGGTGTACTGGCGAAGCATCAGTCGTGCCGGATCCATCTCGGTGCCGAAATTGCGCAGGCACTGGTCGAGCCGCGCCAGCCTGGCGGCATAGAGCGACCGATCCTTGTTGGCTGCGTCGAAGGCCTGCTTCGCGGTCGACAGTTGCAGGCTCAGAACCAGCGCAGTGAAAGTGACGAGCAGGCCCGTCACCAGGCGCAGCGCATCCATGTTGCCTTGCGACAGGTGATCCTCATGCAACCGCACGCGCAGCAGCACGCCGCCAAGGGCAGCGACGATGAACAGTATCAGGAACCCGAACCCGTAGAAGATGTCCATGGGCTTTGATGCCGTGGGATCGACCGTCAGTTGCGGCGAAGGCTAGCGCAGGCTTCCGGATGGTACAATGCTGATGCCGTCCCTGCCGGGCGGGACATTTTGGCTTGCGAGGCGCCTATGCTATATCTGCGCTCCTGGGAATGGGGGATCCCGTGTCCGGCCAGTTGTTGAGCAAGCTTGCCGCCGCAAGATGCGACGGTCCAACGATCGCTCCAGGCCATCAAGATTACGAGCGCGCCCGCAGGGTCTGGAATGGCATTGTCGACCGCAAGCCGTCGGCGATCCTGCACGCAGCCACTGTCGACGATATCAGAAAGGCCGTCGACATCGCCGCCGGTTGCGGTTCGCTCCTTGCCGTGCGCTGCGGCGGCCACAGCTTTCCCGGCCTGTCGACCTGCGACAACGGGCTCTTGCTCGATCTGTCACGGCTCAATTCGGTGTCCTTGAACGAAGAAGCCGGGACCGTCGATGTCGGCGGCGGCGCGCTGCTCGGCGATCTCGACCGGGCCATTGTGCCGAGCGGCTACGCGGTTCCGGCCGGCGTCGTGTCGCATACCGGCGTCGGCGGCCTGACGCTGGGCGGCGGCATGGGCTGGCTCGGACGAACCCTGGGGCTCACCATCGACAAGCTGGTCGGCGCCGAGATCGTGACCGCTTCAGGCGACCTGCTGTGGACCGATGCGGCAAGCGATCCGGAACTGTTCTGGGGCATTCGCGGGGGCGGCGGCAATTTTGGCGTCGTTACCCGGTTCAGGTTCAAGCTGTCCCGGCTCGGCCCTTTGACTGCAGGGCAGTGGGACTATCCCGTCGGACAGGCAAGGCGGGCGATTGCGAGCCTTCGCGGCTTGGCAGAACAGCAGCCCCGGGAACTCTCCTTTGCCTTCACGCTTACCGCGTCGGATATGGGTGTCACGGCGATCAGGGCGGGCGAAGGTGGCCATGCCGGCTCCATGCTCGAACCTTTCGGCCAGCTCGCTGGCCCAGGTCGCGGAACGCTTGGCGCGATGTCGTTCCTCGATCTGCAAAGCCGCAACGACGAGCATTTTGCCTGGTCGCGCCGCTATTATGCGAAGGGCGGCTTCTGGCGCGACATCGACGACCATGCGGTGGATTGCATGCTCAGGCAGGTTGCCGACGCGCCCACGCCGCATTCGGAAATCTACGTGCTTCAGCTTGGCGGTGCCGTAGCCGACGTGGCGGAGGATACGACGGCATATTCGGGCCGGCAGGCCGCCTATTACTGGATCGTCGAACCGGTCTGGGACGATCCCGCCGACGACGAGCGCTGTATCGCTTGGTGCCGGGCCGCCGCCGACCAGATGGCGGATCGCAGCATCCAGGCCAACTACGTTAACGAACAGGCCGACACGGCGATTGCGCCGGGTGCCTATGGAGCAGGCAAATACGAGCGGCTCCGTCGCCTCAAGGCGCGCCTCGATCCTGAGAACCTGTTTCGTCTCAATCAGAACATCATTCCGGCGACGATATCGACCTGAAGTGTCCCCGTTTGCCAGCCCCGTACGAGCGCAGATTAATCTCCGCTTTGACCCGCTATCGTGGTGCCGGGGACATAAAGCGAGATCGGCCGGATCTCGTAAACCGCCGTCGGGTTGGCGGAGCGCAGTTCGCGGGCTGCCGCGATAGCCAGATCCATCGTTTGATAGTCGACGACGTAGAAACCAAGCAACTGCTCCTTGGTTTCGGCAAATGGACCGTCGGTGATGAGGCCGAGCCCCGTTCCCCTCAGCGTTACCGCATGCTCGGTCGGCCCCAATCGCGCCGCCGGGCCGAGATGTTTTTCACGGACGAGGCGGTCGTTGACCTCGAGCAGGTCCTTCATCAGGGCCGCGTCCTCCTCCTCGGTCCAGGATTCGACCACGCCTTCGGCATGATACGCCAGGATTGCATACAACATGGCTGCCTCTCCGTTGCCTCGTGCATTTCGCTTTCCGCCAGCGACACTATTGGTTTCGGCCGCCAGCGGGCAAGCCGTCGGCACGACATCGAATCTCGTGCGCTGCTTTGCCCGCTCGCATTACGCGCGCCCGCGTGCCATAAGCCGCGCAAAATCCCCTCCCAGGCCCTGGTTTCCATGATCCGCATCGAAAACATCAGCAAGCAGAACAGCCATCGGCTGCTCTTCGTCGAGGCTTCGGCCACCCTGCAGAAACAGGAGAAGATCGGTCTCATCGGACCCAACGGCGCCGGCAAGACGACGCTGTTCCGCATGATCACCGGCGAGGAACTGCCCGACGAGGGCCAGGTTTCGACCGAGCGCGGCATCACCATCGGTTACTTCAACCAGGATGTGGGCGAGATGTCGGGTCGCAGTGCGGTCGCCGAGGTCATGGAAGGCGCTGGCCCCGTCAGCGAGGTTGCCGCCGAAATGCGCGAGCTGGAAGCCGCGATGGTCGACCCCGACCGTGCCGACGAGATGGACGCCATCATCGAGCGTTACGGCGAGGTGCAGGCGCGCTACGAGGAACTGGATGGCTACTCGCTCGACGGCCGCGCCCGCGAGGTGCTCGACGGCCTGAGCTTCACCCAGGAAATGATGGATGGCGACGTCGGCAAGCTGTCGGGCGGCTGGAAGATGCGCGTGGCGCTCGCTCGCATCCTGTTGATGCGGCCCGACGTGATGCTGCTCGACGAACCGTCCAACCATCTCGACCTCGAAAGCCTGATCTGGCTCGAAGCCTTCCTCAAGGGCTACGACGGCGCGCTGCTGATGACTTCGCACGATCGCGCCTTCATGAACCGCATCGTCAACAAGATCATCGAGATCGACGGCGGCTCGCTGACCACCTATTCCGGAGACTACGAATTCTACGAACAGCAGCGACTGCTTGCCGACAAACAGCAGCAGGCGCAGTTCGAGCGCCAGCAGGCGATGCTGGCGAAGGAAATCAAGTTCATCGAGCGCTTCAAGGCGCGTGCCTCGCACGCGGCCCAGGTGCAGAGCCGCGTCAAGAAGCTCGACAAGATCGACCGCGTCGAGCCGCCCAAGCGCCGCCAGACCGTCGCTTTCGAGTTCCAGCAGGCGCCTCGCTCGGGCGAGGACGTGGTCACGATCAAGAACGTGCACAAGAGCTATGGCTCAAAGACCATCTATGAGGGTCTCGACTTCCAGGTTCGCCGGCGCGAGCGCTGGTGCATCATGGGCGTCAACGGCGCCGGCAAGTCGACGCTGCTCAAGCTCGTTGCCGGGGCTTCCGAACCCGACCAGGGCACCGTGGCGCGCGGCCCGAGCGTCAAGATGGGTTATTTCGCCCAGCACGCCATGGATCTGCTCGACGGCGACATGACCGTGTTCGAGCAGCTCGAGCATTCCTTTCCGCAGGCAGGACAGGCGCCGCTGCGCGCCTTGGCTGGCTGCTTCGGCTTCTCCGGCGACGAGATCGAGAAGAAGTGCCGGGTGCTGTCGGGCGGCGAAAAGGCGCGTCTGGTGATGGCGATCATGCTGTTTGATCCACCCAACCTTCTGGTGCTCGACGAGCCGACCAACCATCTGGATATCGCCACCAAGGAAATGCTGATCGCGGCCCTTGCCCAGTATGAGGGCACGATGCTGTTCGTCTCGCACGACCGCCATTTCCTCGCGGCCCTCTCCAACCGCGTGCTGGAGCTGACGCCCGAAGGCATCCACACCTATGGCGGCGGCTATGTCGAATATGTCGAGCGCACCGGCCAGGAAGCGCCGGGCCTGAGGCACTGATCACAGGCTGAGCTAGCCGGCGCGGCCTTCAAACAGGTCGCGCTCGCGCGCCAACCCTTCGCCGACGACGTCGAAGAAGGCGCGGACGCGGGCCGTGCCCTTGAGATCCTGATGGGTGACGATCCAGAGTTCACCGGCGAGCTCCTGGATGGGCTCGGCCAGCGCACGCACCAGCCCCGCTTCGCCATCGCCGAGATAGCAGGGCAGCAGCGCCAGCCCGATGCCGGCCTTCGCCGCCACCGACTGGTTGACCAGGCTGTTGGTGCGGTAGACGACGCTGTCGGCCGGGACATTCCGGTCCAGCCAATCGGCGGCCATAATGCCGCCCGCTGTCTCCTCCCAGCCGATCAGGGCATGCAGGTTGAGCGCCGTCGTTCCCAGGATCGGGCCGCCATGCGCATCGAGATAGGCTTGCGAGGCAAAAAATGTCCAGGCGACGCCTGCCAGCTTGCGGCCCCAGAGATCGCCTTCCCTGGGCCGGATCGGCCTGAGTGCCACGTCGGCCTCGCGCCGCGACAGGCTGAGCACGCGGTTTTCGATGGCGAGCTCGACGCAGATGCCAGTATGGACGATCCGGAACTCGGCCAGGTGCTTCGTCAGCCTGGAATAGGCGAGCGTTTCCGACGAGGTGACGCGCAGCCGCCCCGACAGCCGGCCATCGGCGCCGGCGATATCGCGGGCCAGCGCCAGCGCCTCGTCTTCCATACGTTCGGCCGCCGCCGCCATGCGTTCCCCGGCTGAGGTCAACTGGTAGACGCCGCCGGGAAGGCGCTCGAACAGGCGCACCGCCAGCCGCTGTTCAAGCGCGTTGAGCCGGCGAAACACCGTCGAGTGATCGATGCCGAGCAGGCCAGCTGCCGATGTAAGGCTGCCGGCGCGGGCGACCGCAAGCACCAGCCTGAGTTCGTTCCAGTCTTCCATGCGTGCCGTTCTAGCACGATGTAGGCTTGCAAGTATGCAAGCGCTGTTGGCAAATAGCCAATGAGCATTGCGATTGCGCAACGGCTAGATTGTCCCTGAAGCAACGACCGTCAGGTCAGAACCCCATGAGGACACATCATGAAGCTCTACTATGCCACCGGCACCTGCTCGCTGTCGCCCCACATCGTGGCGCTTGAAGCCGGCATCCCGCTCGACATCGAACGCGTCGATATCTTCAAGAAGCCGCATGTCACCAGCACCGACCGCGACTTCACCAAGGTCAATCTGAACGGCTATGTGCCGGCGCTCGAGCTCGATGATGGCTCGCTGCTGACCGAAGGAGCTGCGATCGTCCAATATCTCGCGGACCTGCGGCCGGCGTCGAAGCTGGCGCCGGCAGCCGGCACGCGCGAGCGTTATCTGTTGCAGTCCTGGCTGAACTTCGTCGCCTCCGAACTGCACAAGATGTACAGTCCCTGGCTGTTCCATCCCGAATATGGCGTGCAGGCCCAGGAGGTGGCGCGCGGCAAGATCGCTGAGCGGCTCGCTTATGTCGAAAACCATCTGGGCAATGGTCCTTATCTGATGGGCGACACCTTCACCGTGGCCGACGCCTACCTCTTCACCATCGTCGGCTGGTCCGCCTTTGCCAAGGTCGACCTCTCCGCCTTCCCGCGCTTGCGCGCCTACATGGACCATGTCGGCGCAAGACCAAAGGTGCAGGAGGCGATGCTGGCCGAAGGCATGAAGCTCGCGGCCTGACCATGAACCAGGGACTTGCCTGGACCCTGCTCGTGGTAGCCGGGGTGCTCGACGTCGCTTGGGCCGTGTCGATGAAATATGCCGAGGGCTACACCCGCCTAGGCTGGTCCGTCGTCTCGGTGCTGCTGCTGGCAACCTTCGTCTACCTGCTCGGCAAGGTGCTGGAGGCGTTGCCTGTCGGCACTGCCTATGCGGTGTGGACGGGTATCGGTGCTGCCGGCACTGTCATCATGGGGGCCGTGCTGTTCGGCGAGCAGCTGTCTCCGCTCAGGCTCGGCGGCATCGCCGCCGTGCTGGCCGGCATCGCCATGCTGAAATTCGCGCAGGCCTGATTGTCACCAACGCCCCTCCTGATCCCTAGGATCGAGAGGGGCTTTTTTCTGCGGCCTTGGAGCCTTGGGAAACCCGCAAATGTGGCCTTTACGCCCCGGGGGCCATTGCTTCGGCATTCAAACAGCGATTGCTCAATTACATAAACTTACTTGAGTTATTTTATTCTGAGGTCATAGTCTGCTCTTGCCGGCCCTTCGGGGCAGGCTGCGGCGTCCACGGGAGAGGACGCCGTGACATGACGAGAGGAGACATTGATGACCAAGATGACCCGGCGCCTGTTCATTGCGTCGCTGCCACCCGCGCTGCTGGCCATGCGCACTGCCGCGCATGCTGCGCCTGCCACCGATCTCGAACTGATCGCCAGCCAGAAACTCGAACCGGCGATCGTGACCCTGCACCGCAGGCTCGAGCGCCTGACCTCCACACTGACCTTCATGACCACCGGGGCACATCCCGACGACGAGCCGAGCGGCCTGCTGGCAGCGCTTCGCCACGTCTATGGCATCCGGCCGGTGCTCTACTGCATCACCCGCGGCGAAGGCGGCCAGAACAGCATCGGCGCCGAACGCGGTTCGGTGCTCGGCGTGCTGCGCACCCGCGAAATGGAGGAGGCCTCGCGTTCGCTTGATGCTTCGCTCGCCTTCGGCGGCCGCGGCCATTCCGATTCGGTCCACGATTTCGGCTTCTCGAAGGATCCCAACGACACCATCGACCGCTGGGGTCGCGACCGTGTGGTCGAGCGCATGACCTGGGCCTTCCGCCACTACAAGCCCGACATCGTCATGAACTGCTTCCTCGACGTGGCCGGCCAGCACGGCCAGCATCGCGCGGCTGTTGTCGCGACCTTCCTCACCGCCGGGCTCTCAGGCGACGACAAGGCCTATCCCGAGCAGATCGCCGCCGGCCTCAAGCCGTGGAACGTGCCCAAGATCTATTCGCCGGCCTATGGCGGCGGTGGCGGCGTCTATGACGACGAAACCCCGCCGCCACCCACGACATTGACCGTCAAGGCGCCTGAGCGCGACAAGATCTCGGGCGCCACCTTCCCGCAGATGGGTGAGTGGTCGCGCTCGTGCCACCTGACGCAGGGCATGGGCAAATGGCGCGAGGAGCCGCAGACCGAATGGGCGCTGCATCTCGCCCGTGTCGCCCAGGGTGAACCGGCGAAGACCGAGAATGACATCCGCGACGGACTGCTCGCCACGGTCGGCGAGATCGCCAAACTTGATGGCATGCCGGCTTCCGCTGCGGATGCGTTGCGCAGCGCCCAGGGGCTCATCGACGAGGCACTGGCTGACTATGGTGATCCGGTGATGGTCACTGCCAAGGCCATCGAGATCGGCAAGGCCATCGACGAGGCACGCAAGCAGCTGCCGGCCGAGCTGCAGGAGCAGGCTGGCCACAGGCTCGAACGCAAGACGCGTGAGATCGACCTTGTGCTGCAGACTGCCGCCGGCGTGCATGTCCGAGCCTACACCGAGAGTGGCGACATCAAGGCCGGCGACAGCATCACCATCAAGACTGTGGTCGATGCGCCTGAGATGATCGGGATCACCTCGGCCGAGGTGATCGCCCGCAAGGGGCTTGCGGTCGACAACGACAAGCTGACCGTGCCGGCGGACGCCGAGCTCACCAACCCACTGACCGAGCAGTTCGATCCGCTGGGCGGCAATGGCGACGCCTTTGTGCAGCTGACTGTCAACATTGGCGGCCGGCCGGCGGTCATCGACGTCGACCTGGAGGATGCGCTCCGCGTGCTGCCTCAGGCGTCGTTGGAGCTGAAGCCGGATGCGGTGGTGTTCAACACGGCAAAGGCACTTGCGCCGGTGGAAATGACGGCGACGGTGACCAACGCCAAGTCCGGCGACCTAGAGATCGCGCTGCCCGACGGCTGGACGCTCGATGCCAAGGGCGATGGCTCTGAGGCGTCGCGCACATTCGACCTCAAGCCTCCGGCAGCGCCCGGCGTGACGCGTTTTGCCATCGAGCCCAAGCTGCTCGGCAAGGAAGCTTATGCCATCAATACCTTCTCCTATCCGCATATCGGCCGTTCGGTCGTGCCGACCAAGGTGTCGGTGCCGGTGCAGACGGTGGGTGCGGAGCTGCCCGGGCTGAAGGTCGGCTACATCAGCGCCGGCAACGACAATGTCGGCCTGTGGATGAAGCGCCTGGGCATCGAGGTGGTGGAGTTGAAGCCTGCCGATGTCGAGCGCGGCGCTTACAAGGACCTCAAGACGATCGTGGTCGGCATCTTCGCCTTCGGTCGCCGCAAGGACCTCGTGGCTGCCGTGCCCGCTTTGCACGAGTGGGTGAAGGCAGGCGGCCATCTGGTCACGCTCTATCACCGGCCAAGCGACGGCTGGAAGCCGGAGACGGTGCCGCCGCTGTTCCTCAAGATCGGCTCGCCGTCGATCCGCTATCGCGTCACCGATGCCGCCTCCGAGGTCGAGGTGCTTGAGCCGGAACATCCGCTGCTCAACAAGCCCAACAAGATCGGCCCTGACGACTGGGCCAACTGGGACAAGGAACGCGGCCTCTACTTTGCCTCGGAGTGGGACGAGGCCTACAAGCCGCTGCTGGCGATGGCCGACAAGGGCGAGGACAAGCTGAAGGGCTCGTTGCTGTCGGCCGAGATCGGCAAGGGCCGCCACACGCATACCTCGCTCGTGTTGCATCACCAGCTCGACAAGCTGGTTCCCGGCGCCTTCCGCCTGCTGGCCAATCTGGTCCAGCCGGCCTGATCAACTGAAAAGCCCCGGCATTGGCCGGGGCTTTTTTTCCTGGCGCAGCGATCAAGCCGCTTCGCGCAGTTCGGTGCTGTCGGTCCTCACGCGCTCCGACTTGGGATCGTAGGGCGCCTTCAGATGCGCCGTCGCCGTATGGCGTTCGCCGGCAAGATCGATCTCGAAGCGGCCGCTCTCGATGAAGTCCTTGTCGACGCCTGTTGCGTTGTGCAGCAGGCCGAGCGCCACCGAGCGGCCGAGCGTGTGGCCGTAAGCAGCCGAGCGCACTTCGCCGACCGGCTTGCCGTCGCGCAGGATCAGCTCGCCGCCCCACAGCATGGGCGCTGCATCGTCGAGGGTGAACTGCACGATGCGGCGGGTGAGCTTGCCCTCGGCTTTCGCCTCTACCAAGGCCTCCTTGCCGATGAAGCCGCCAGGCTTGTCCATCGACACGGCGAAGGCGAGGCCGGCCTCGTAGGGATTGATGTCGGGCGTCAGCTCGCGGCTCCAGGCCCGGAAGCCCTTTTCGATGCGCAGCGCCTCAAGCGCATAATAGCCGCAGTCGGTAAGGCCGTGCTCGCGCCCGGCCTCATGCAGCGCCTCGTAGACGCCGACGGCGAATTCGGTCGGCACGATCAGCTCCCAGCCAAGTTCGCCGACATAGGTCATGCGGTTGGCGAAAGCGGTGGCGTAGCCGATGTCGATCTCGCGGATGGTGGCAAAGGGGAAGCCGGAATTGGAGAGATCCACCGAGGTCAGCCTGGCGAGGATGTCGCGCGAGCGCGGCCCCATCAGCGCCAGCACCGCATAGGACGAAGTCACGTCGGTCAGCGTCACATGCGCGTCCTCGGGGATGTTCTTCGAGATCCAGTCGGCATCGTGCACGGCCTGGGCCGAACCGGTGACGATAAGGAACTTCTCGCGGCCGATGCGCATGACGGTCAGGTCGCTCTCATAACCGCCGCGCTCGTTGAGCAGGCCGGTATAGATGGAACGGCCGATCTCGACGTCTATGTCGGCAGCACAGATGCGGTTGAGGACGGTGGCCGCATCGCGGCCCTGAATCAGAATCTTGGCGAACGAGGTCTGGTCGAAGATGCCGGCTGCCTCGCGGGTCGCCTTCATTTCGCGCTTCACCGCCTCGTGCCAGTTCTGCCTGCCGAAGGAATATTGCGTCTCGGGCTTCTCGCCAGGGGCGGCGAACCAGTTGGCGCGCTCCCAGCCCATCTTGGAGCCGAAGCAGGCACCCTTGGCGGCGAGGCGGTCGTAGAGTGCCGAGCGGCGGAAGGGGCGGGCGCTGTCGAGCTCGCGGTTCGGCCAGGGCATGGCATAGTGCAGGCCGAGCGTTTCCTTGACGCGGTCGTGCAGCCAGCGCGGATTGTTGTTGAAGCCGGCAAAGCGCCTGATGTCGACCGGCCACAGGTCCATGGTCGCAGCACCGTTGACGATCCACTCGGCCAGCGCCCGGCCGGCGCCGCCGGCACTGGCGATGCCCATCGAATTGAAGCCGGCGCCGACATAGAAATTCTGGAGCTCCGGCGCTTCGCCCAGGATGAAGTTGTTGTCGGCGGTGAAGCTTTCGGGGCCGTTGTAGAATTTCTTGACTTCCGACGTCTCCAGTTGCGGCACGCGCACCAGCGCGTTCTGCATCAGGATTTCGAACTGATCCCAATCGTCGGGCAGAAGCGCGAACTCGAAGTCGTCGGGGATGCCGTTCATGCCCCACGGCTTCGCCTCGGGTTCGAAGCCGCCCATGACAAGGCCGCCGACCTCTTCCTTGAAATAGATGTAGCCGTCAGGGTCACGCAGCACCGGCAGGTCCGGATGCACGCCCTCGATCTTGCCTGTCACGATGTACATGTGCTCGGCCGAATGCAGCGGCACGGTCACGCCGCACATGGCGCCGACCTTGCGCGCCCACTGTCCGGCACAGTTGACCACGATCTCGGCCGCAATGTCGCCCTTGTCGGTCGAAACACCCGTCGCTCGGCCGTCCTTGGTCTGGATTCCGGTGACGCGGACGCGCTCGATGACGCGGGCGCCGCGGTTGCGCGCGCCCTTGGCCAGCGACTGAGTGAGGTCTGTCGGGTTCGCCTTGCCGTCGCCCGGCAGCCAGACAGCGCCGACGAGGTCGTCGATGGCCATCACCGGCCACTTCTCCTGCGCTTCCCTGGCCGAGATCACCTCGATGTCGACGCCCTGGGCGCGGGCGGATGCCGCGGTACGCTTCAGCACGGTCATGCGGTCGGCTGAGCGCGCCACAGACAGCGAGCCACAATTCTTCCAGCCCGTCGCAAGTCCGGTCTCGGCCTCGAGCTCGCTGTAGAGCTGGGTCGAATATTTGATCAGGCTGGTCATGTTGGCGTGACTGCGCAATTGGCCGACGAGGCCGGCGGCGTGCCAGGTGGTGCCGCCGCTGAGCTGGCCCTGCTCGAGCAGCACCACGTCGCTCCAGCCGAGTTTTGTCAGGTGATAGGCGACCGAACAGCCGATGATGCCGCCGCCGACGATGACGACGCGTGCCTGCGTCGGGAATTCCTGCGCCATGATGAAAAGACCTCCCAAAGGTTATGGCCGTCACCATATCGTTGTCGCAACAAAATGCAACATAATATGCAACAAATAATCACATTTCGCTTAAGGCCGTGCTACGATTGGGCGAGAGGCGAGACCTCCGTGCCTTAGCGTCCGGCAAGTTTTTCCGCCATGCTGTCGGAACGGGTCGCCGCCGAACGTCTTCAAGACGTAGGGCCGGGCAGGGCCGTTTAAGGAGAGCAGACATGAGAAAGATCGTGGTGGGTGCATTCATGAGCCTCGACGGCATCATGCAGGCGCCGGGCGGACCGGAAGAGGATCCGATCGGCGGCTTCAGATATGGCGGCTGGGGCGCGCCCTATTTCGACGAAACGATGACTGAGGCGGTGGGCGAGATGTTTGCCCGGCCATTCGACCTTTTGCTCGGGCGCAAGACCTGGGACATCTTCGCCGCGCATTGGCCCTATGTCGATGCCGACGATCCGATCGGCCCGCTGTTCGATCGAATCAACAAATATGTCGCGACGCGCAATCCCGAGCTGAAGCTCGGCTGGCAGAACAGCCACTCGCTCGGCGTTGACGCAGTCGCTGCCGTACGCAAGCTGAAGGCAGGGGAGGGGCCTGACCTGCTGACACAGGGCTCCACCGATTTCCTGAAAACCCTGCTCGCGAGCGACCTTGTCGACGAACTCAACATCTCGATCTTCCCGCTGGTACTGGGCAAGGGCAAGCGCCTGTTCGGCGATGCCGCCCTGCCATCGGCGCTGAAACTGGTGTCATCGAAGGTTTCAGGCACGGGCGTGACGGTCAACAAATATGTCCGCGACGGCGATATCGTCACCGGCTCGTTCGAGTTCGAAACGCCGACCGAAGCGGAATTGGAGCGGCGGCGGAAGCTGACCTGATCGTGGGCAGGCCAGCGGGGCGGCAGCGTGCGCCGCTCCGCGGACTATTCCCCGACAATAACCTTCGGCCCCTTGCGCTCCAACGCCTCCACCATTGCTGCAGGGGGAGCGGCGTCGACGATGACGCCGGCGGCGAGTTCGAAGCGGGGGATGCGCAACGGCGTCAGGCGGCCGAATTTGGAGCTGTCGAGCACGAAATAGGCGCGGGCTGCGGTCGCCGCCATGCGCGAGCGCTGCTCGGCGCCGTTGCGGGTGAAGTCGGTGACCTCGCCGTCGGGCGACAGCGCTCCGCCGCCGAGGAAAGCGACGTCGACGCGGAAGCGGCCGATGGCGTCGAGCGCGTCGATGCCGACGGCGGCTTCTTCCGACGGGTCGATCTCACCGCCCAGCATGTGCACGCGGACATGCGGCTGGCGGCACATATGCAGCGCTATCGTCAGGCTGGTGGTGCAGATCGTCAGGTTCTGCTTGCCTGCCAGCGCATGGGCCACCGCGAGCGTGGTGGTGCCGGAATCGAGGAACACCACCATGCCGTCCTCGACAAGTGCGGCAGCCGCCCGGCCGATCGCCGCCTTGCCGCCGGCATTTTCCTGGCTGCGCAGGTTGAGTTCGGGCTCGGTTGCCTCAAACAGGGTCGCCCCGCCATGGACAAGGTCAAGCTGGCCGCGCTCAGCCAGAAACTTCATGTCGCGTCTGATGGTCTCGCGCGAGACGTCGAAGAAGGCTGCGAGCTCGGTGATGCCGACCGACCCATCGGCGGCCAGCCGCCTGAGAATCTCGTCATGGCGGCGCGGGGCAAGCGCCTTGTGGTTCTGCGAGTCAGACATGTTGCCAATTTGGCGGCATCTTCGCCAAATTGGCAAGCAAATGTTGCAATATGTGGCGTACGGCGCATCGTGCCACACGCTGCGCCTCCATTTGGAGGCGCGGGCATCTTCGCATTTGGATGAACGCGCCTTCCGGAACCCGATTTTCGCGTCGAAGCGCTATATCCGAACACGCTCGCCTGAGGGATCGTAGACGCAGCGCTCGACGACGGTTGCGCGGCTGCGGCGGCCGAAGGCCTCGACCTCGATTTCCTTGAGGCCCATGTCGTCGCCCTTGAGATAGCCGAAGACGAGCGAAGCGCTGACCGTGTGGCCGAAATCGCCGCTGGTCGTCATGCCGACGACGCGGCCGTTCACCGACATCGCCTCGCCGCCATAGACGGGCAGCGGATCTGCCAGTTGGAAACAGGCGAGCTTGCGGCTGACACCGCGCTCCTTCTGGGCGGCAAGCGCGTCGCGGCCCTGGAAATCTCCCTTCTTCATGGCAACGGCAAAGCCGAGGCCGGCTTCCAGCGGCGTGTCGTCGGGGGTGATGTCGGCACCCCAGTAAAGGTAACGCTTTTCCATGCGCAGGCTGGAAATAGCCTTGTACCCGACATCGGCGATGCCGAACGCAGCACCGGCCTGCCGCAGAACCTCGTAGACATAAGCCATGTATTCGGTCGGCACATGCAACTCCCAGCCGAGTTCGCCGACATAGGTGACGCGCGCGGCGAATACAGGGGCCCAGCCGACACGGATCTCGCGGCAGGTCATGTAGGGGAAGGCCGCGTTGGAGACGTCGTTCTCGCTGACCTTTTCCAGCACCTCGCGCGCCAGCGGTCCGCAGAGATTGATGACGCCATAGGTGCCGGTCACGTCATGCACCGCGACCGAGCCGTCGCGCGGCATGTGGCGGCGGATCCAGCCGCCATCGCGCGTGCCGAAAGCCGAGCCGGTGACGACATGGAATTTTTGCTCACCGCGCCGCATGATTGTGAGGTCGGCCTCGATGCCGCCGCGCCTGTTGAGCAACTGGGTGTAGATGACGGCGTTGTCACCCTTGTCGAGGTTGGCCGCCGCCAGCCACTGCAGATAGGCCAGCGCGCCGGGGCCGGAAACCTCGAACTTCGAGAACGACGACTGGTCGACCAGTGCCACGCTTTCGCGTACGATCCTGTGCTCACGGCCGATGACCTCTGCATAAGGCGCCCGCTCGAAGGTTTCGAGCGGCGGCTTGGCTTCGCCGGGATGGAGAAAATAGTTCGGCCGTTCCCAGCCGAACTTGACGCCGTTGACTGCGCCTTGCGCCGTCAAGGTCTGGTAGAGCGGCGAGCGGCGCAACGGACGGCAGGCCGAGCGCTCCTCTTCCGGCCAGGCGATGGCGTAATATTTCGAATAGGCCTCGATGGCGCTGTCGCGGAGATAGGCAAGCCCGCCATGCGGATGGCCGAAGCGGCGCAGGTCGAAGGCCCAGAGGTCCATGCCCGGGTCGCCCTCGACAATCCAGTTGGCCATGGCCCGGCCGGCGCCACCGGAGGCGGCGATGCCAGAAGTGAAGCCGCAGGCGACGAAGAAGTTCTCAAAGTCGCCGGCGAGGCCCATGACCGGTTCGCCGTCGGCCGAGATCGGGATCGGGCCGTTGACGACGGCGCGCACGCCGAGTTCGCCGAGGATCGGGATGCGTTTGGCAGCACCCTCGATGACCTCCGAGATCCGTTCGAGATCGTCGGGGAACAGTTCCTGGCCAAAGCTCATCGGCAGCTTGCCGAGCCCATAGGCGGCGCGCGTCTCCTTTTCCCAGCCGCCGATCGCCATCGCTCCCGGCTCCGGCTTGACGTAAAAGTTGGCGTCGGGATCGCGCAGCGTCGGCAGGTCGTCGGGTACGGATGGCGACTTCTCGGTAACGAAATATTCGTGCTCGACAACAGTGATCGGCAGGTCGATGCCGGCGAGCTCGCCCAACTGGCGTGCCCAGAGGCCGGCGGCATTGACGACGATCTCGCAGCCGACATCGCCGTCAGCCGTCTTCACTGCGGTGATGCGGCGATCCTTGATCGCGAGACCTGTCACGGTGACGCCTTCGACGATACGCACGCCGCCCGTGCGCGCGCCCTTGGCGTAGGCATGGGTCAGCGAATAGGGGTCGACATGGCCATCGGAGGCGATCCAGGTGGCGCCGCGCAAATCCCTGGTGTCGACCAGCGGGAACAGCCGCTTGACCTCGTCGGGGCCGACCAGCTCCATGTCGAAACCGTAGCTCTTGGCGGCGGTGTGCGCGCGCTTGAGTTCTTCCCAGCGCGCGTCGGAAGCGGCGAGGCGGAGGCTGCCTACATTCTTCCAACCGACATCCTGGCCGGTCTCGGCGCCGATCCTGGCACAGAGGTCGGCGCTGTATTGCATCAGCCGGGTCAGGTTGACCTTGCTGCGCAGCTGCCCCATCAGGCCAGCGGCATGCCAGGTTGAGCCTGCCGTCAGCTGGTTCTTTTCAATGAGTAGCACGTCCTTCTCACCCGCCTTGGCGAGGTGATAGGCGATGGAGGTGCCGATGGCGCCGCCGCCGACGATGACGACGCGGGCGTGCGAGGGAAGCTTGGACATGGTGGCCTTTCGGATACTGGCCTCGCGTGGCGCGAGGTATTGCTAAGGTTGATGTGGCAGGGCGTCTGCCGGCTTGTTCAGAGATCGAGGGTGAGGCTCGCCGAGCGGGCGCGCGAGCAGCAGACGGTGAGGAACTCGCGGCGCTCGTCGTCGGTGAGCGCCTGGTCGCGGTGGTCGGGTTCGCCGGCGAGGTAGGGCACCATGCAGGAGCCGCAGATGCCCTGCCGGCAGCTAGTTGCGATGTCGTGGCCGGCTGCTTTCAGGGCTGCGAGCAGCGTCGTACCGGCAGGCACGTGGATGGTCTTGCCGGTCGAGGAGATCGTCACGTCGAACGGTGTATCGCCTTCGGTCTGCCTGGCTTCAGGTGTGAAACTCTCGACATGGATCTGCTCGCGCGGCCAGCTTTCGGTGGCGCGGTCGAATGCCCTGAGCAGGCCTGCCGGGCCGCAGGCATAGACATGCGTGCCCTCATCTGGATCGCCGACCAGCGCCGCCATGTCGGGTCGCCGCGCCGGGTCGTTGCCGTCGAGATGCAACGCAGCGCGCCCCGCCGCGACCTCGGCCTGGATGAACTCGCGAAACGCCACTTCCTTCAGCGAACGGGCGCAGACATGGACGAAATAGCTCGCCTTGGCGCGCTTGAGATGATGGATCATCGCGATGATGGGCGTAATGCCGATGCCGCCGGCGATCAGCACATGTTGGCGAGCATTATCGGCGAGTGGGAACCCGTTGCGCGGCGGATCGGCGCGTACCACCACGCCGCGCGCGAAGGTTTCGGCGACCTCGAGCGAGCCTCCTTCGCCATTCTCCTCACGCTGGACGGCAACCCAATATTCGGCCGCGTTGGCCGGGTCGCTGCACAGCGAATAGCAGCGGGTCCGGCCGCTCGGCAGTCGGAAGTTCAGATGCGCGCCAGCGCTCCAGGCCGGCAGGCGTTCGCCATGGGGCGACACCAGCCGATAGGTCGACACGCGCGGCGTCAGCACCTCGATCTCGGCCACTTGCAGCAGGATTTCCGGCCTGGAGAGCATCTTTTTGTCCCTAAGGCGAAGTGTTGACGGCCCCCTTTCCCTTGTGGGGAGGGGTAAGGGGGCTGCTGGAAGCAGGATCTGTCGGGGATGGACATCTGAGGTGTCATCGCCAAAGGTCTCCCCCACCCTCGATCCCTCCCCACAAAGGGAAGGGAGGTGGCTCGCGCCTACGCCGTCATCTGGCTCGCATACCACCTGACATAGCGGTCGACATTGGCTTCCTTGGTCGGCGAGTAAGGACCGGGTTCGAAGCCGGGGGAGGTGATGCCGATCCATTGGCGGCGGCAGATCTCCCAGTCTTCCGACATCACCTCATGGTGGAAGGCGGCGATCTTTTCGGGGTCGTAGTCGCGACCCTCGACCGCATTCTCGTCGACCAGCCAGTAGCCGCGCACGATGGTTTTCGTCGGCGACACCGGCGTGATCCGCACGGTGTGGGCGTAGTCGGAGTTGGCGTGGCACCAGAAGTTGATGTTGGTGTTGGCGCGCGCCGTGCCCATGTCGGGGTCTGTGAAGCCGGCCATCAGCACGTCGCATACCAGCTGGCCGTCAGGGCTTTCAGTGACCATGCCCTTGCGCACCGGGGTGCGGTTGGCGCGGAACCATTCTGACGTGTTGTTGGACGAGGTGTTGACGCGGTCGATGTCGAGCCCGGCCTTCTCCCAGCGGATGCGGCAGTCGCCCAGCCGCTCTGATATCTCGTCCTTGAGATCAGGATTGTCGTTCTCGGTGTCGTACTGCACCGAGACATAGCCGTGGTGATTGGCCTCGCAGTGGTAGCATTCGCGGTTGTTCTCGACGACGATCTTCCAGTTCACGTCGAGTTCGTAGTCGCGGATCAGTGCGATCTTGGCTTTGGTCATGCCCTGGGATTTCAGGATCGGTGACAGGTGGTCACGCAACTCGTGGAACGGGGAGGGGGCCTCAGACAGGTTGACGAAGATCAGCCCATCGAATTCCTCGGCATGCGCCGACTTGAGCCCGTGAGCCGATTTGTCGAAATCCTCGCCCATCATCGGCGCGCCGATCAGCTTGCCGTCATGGGCATAGGACCAGGAGTGGTAGGGGCAGACCAGCCGCGCCGCCTTGCCTTTCTCCTTGGTGCAGACGATCGAGCCGCGATGGCGGCAGACATTGTGGTGGGCATGCACCTTGCCCTCTCGGTCGCGCACCACGACAACGGGTGCGCCGCCGACATCGAGCGTCATGTAGTCGCCGGCCTTGGGCAGCTCGACCGAGTGGCCGGCGAAGAACCAGCTGTTGCGGAAAATGCGCGCCTGCTCCTCGGCGAAAATCTCGGGATCGGTATAGAAAGCGCGCGGCAGGCCGTAGCCGGGGCGATAGCCCTGGAGCCAGTGGACGTTCATTGCAGTGCCTCCCAGATGCTGAACTCAGCGGATTGGAACCGTTCTTGCCTGGCCGAGCAAACGCGATTACCTTGGGGGAAGCGCAAGAAAAACTAATGGTGCCATGGCCTCTGCCCGACCGCCCCTTAACTGGCTCCGGGCCTTCGAGGCAGCCGCACGGCTGGGCAGCTTTGCCGCCGCCGGTGCAGAACTGAACGTCACGCCCTCTGCCATCTCCCAGCACATCAGGGCGCTCGAACTCAGGCTCGGCAAGGAGCTGTTCGACCGCCACGCCAATGGGGTCAGGCTCACCGATCGCGGCCGGCGTTATGCCGAGGACCTTGGCCGCGCCTTCGCCCTGATCGACGAGGCGACATCAAGGATTGCCGGGCGCGGCACGCGCGAGATGCTGGTCGTGCATGTGCCGACATCCTTTGCCAGCCAATGGATCGCGCCGCGGCTCGACCTGTTCCGCGCCCAGCATCCGACCATCGACCTCAGGCTCACCGCACTCGACCACGGCGAGGGCAAAGTCGATGCGGCGATCGAGTTCGGCTGGGGCAACTGGCCGAAGCGCGAGGCGACGCTGCTGTTGCGCGACGAGACCTTCCCCGTCTGTGCGCCCGGATATGCCGAGACGCTGAGCTCGCCCGAAGAGCTGAGGGCGCGCGACCTGCTGCATGTTCCCGGCTACGACGAGGACTGGGACACTTGGCTGGCCCATGTCGGCGTCATCGGCATCGACACGTCGGCCGGCTCGTTCTTCGACCAGTCGATCATGGGCATCCGCGCCGCGATCGAAGGCAAGGGCGTGCTGCTTGGTCGTTCGGCATTGGTCGAACGCGAGCTCGCCAGCGGCCTTCTGGTGGCGCCGTTCGAGCAGCGGCTGCAGGGGGCTGGCTCCTATTGGTTCCTGGCCACGCCGCAGAAGGCGAGGACGCCGAAAGTGACGGCTTTCCGTGACTGGCTGTTGAGCATGACCGCACCTGCCGCGACCGTTGGGGGCTGAGCGCGGACTGGCTCAGGCGACCACTGTCGCAAATTGCCATGTTGCATTTTGTGTTGTTTTGCGCCAATTTGTGGTCAGCTGCTTTTGCCGTGGTGTCGAACTCCCGCCATCGCCGCAGGCATCGGGAGAGCCACATGAACGCACCGAGTAAGCATACGGTCTTCAACGTCGGGACCCGTTGGCCCGGCGCTGAAACGACACAGCGTCAGGCTCAACGGCAGCAAGTGACGCAGGCGCCGGCCGAATTCTCGATATTGCTGCTGCAGGGGTTTTCCCAGCTCTGCCTGTCGTCGCTGGTCGAGCCGCTACGGCTCGCCAATGCACTGGCCGGCACGGAACTTTTCAGCTGGAAGCTCGTCAGTCTCGACGGCCATTCGGTGGCAAGCACCAGCGGCATATCGGTCGAGGTATCAGGCAGCTTCGCCGAGGCGGTGAAGGCCTTGCCGTTCGAACCAAAGGCGGCGGTCGCCATCTGCGCCGGTGAAGGTGTGGAACATCACGGTTCGCATGAATTGCGGGCCAGCCTGCGCCGCATCGTCAGGGCGCAGCTGCCGGTCTATGCACTGGGCACCGCGACCTGGCTGCTGGCCGACGCCGGCCTGCTGGGCGAGGCCCGCTGCACGATCCACTGGGGCAAGATGGCGGCCTTGTCCGAGACATTCTACGACTTGGCAATCGACGACGCGCTGTTCGTGCGCGACGGCCAGATCATCACCTGCGCCGGTGAGCTGGCAGCCTTCGACCTCGCCATCGACATCGTGCAGGAGCGCTGCGGCACCGAACTGGCGCGCAGCATCTGCCAGCACGTCACCGCCGACCGTTGGCGTGACGGCGCGGCGTGCCAGTCGGTACCGCCCGGCCTGCGCTACGGCAGCACCGGTAAGAAGCTGTTGCGCATCGTCCAGCTGATGGAGAAGCACCTCGAGGAGCCACTGTCGCTCGAAGATATCTCTGTGCGAGTGTCGCTGTCACGCCGCCAGATCGAGCGCCTGTTCGAGCGTCATCTCGCCACGACCCCGTGGCAGCATTATCTCGGCCTGCGGCTGGCCAAGGCGCGCCAGCTGATCGAGCTGACAGCGATGCCGATCATGGACATAGCGGTTGCGTGCGGCTTCGTCTCGTCGTCGCATTTCTCCAAAAGTTTCCGCGACCACTACAAGGTACTGCCGAGCAAGCTACGGGCAGCAGCGGCGGCATGAAAGTTGGTTCCATAAGATAGATTATGCGACATTTCCATCGGCGCTTGGCCTGCCGCGCCGGGGGTGGTGTCGGGCGACAGGCATGTTCCGTGCCCGGAGTTTCTAGTCGACCAAGTGTGTCTACGCGGCGATGTTGGTTGCTGCTGTCTGCATCCAGGTCCACAGATAGGTCGCAAGCGCCCGGTCGACGTGGATGCGAAGCTTGCCGCCGTGGCGATAGACCACAGCATTTGCGCCGGCAAAAGACAGCGCCGCCGAAGCGCTCGGCGCAGCGGGGTCGAGCGTGGTCGCTCGCGCCACCAGTTCCATCTGGGCTGAACCTTCCACTTCGAACAGGTGGTGGCCGGCATTGACTGGCGTCACTGCGAAGCCATCGGCATGCCAACCAGCTTCGATGCCGGATGTTGCTGCAGAGACAACCAGCAGCCGGTTGCGTGCCACCTGCACCGCATAGGCGTCGCCCCTGGCTTCGCCCAGCGCGCCGATGCCCTTTGCGGGCAGCCCCGATACCGTGCTCCAGGCCTCGAGATTACCGCTCACAAGGTACTGGTTCAGGCCGATGACCGCCCTGGCTTTCAAGCCCGGCGCCTCGATCGTCGCCTCTGCCCAATCCGGAACCACAGTCCATTTCTCGGCGAGATTACGCATTGAGCCGGTCTCCTGAAAGGTCGAAGGCGCAAGGGGCCGCGATGGTGGCGCGCCTGAGCACGCCCAGATGCTGGAGTTCGATGACCTCGCCGTGGCGGGCCGAACCGTCCTCGATCAGCGCGAGCGCGATTGCGTGTCCGAGCGTCGGGCTGAAGTAGCTCGACGTCACGAAGCCCTGGCTCCTGACCTTGCCGCCTTCGCGGACGATGCCATGTGCGCCGGTCGGCAAGGGCTGCTCGCCTTCGGCCACGGCAAGCCCGACCAGTTGCTGGCGCCGGCCTTGCGTCGCCACTTCGGTGAACAGCGACCGCCGTCCGACAAATTCGTTTCGGCGCTTCTGCCGCGGCCCGTCGACGCCAAGGTCGTGTGGCATGGTGGTGCCGTCGGTGTCCTTGCCGATGACGATGTAGCCCTTCTCGGCGCGCAGGATCATCAGGGCCTCAAGGCCGATGGCCACCGCGTCGAGCGGCTTGCCGGCCTGCTGCATCCGCGTCCAAAGCGCTTCGGATCGATCAGCACGGATCGAAATCTCGTAGCTGCGGTCGCCGGTGAAGCTGACGCGTGCCACGCGCACGATCTCGCCTTCGAACCGTCCCTCGGCGATCGCCATATGCGGGAGCGCCGCATCATCGAGATCCACGCCAAGGTCGAGTGCGGCGACCAGCGTTTTCGCCTGTGGACCCGAAGCGGTCAGCGTCGCCCAGTCCGAGGTGGCGTTGTGGACGTAAACTGCGTCGCGGCCGAAACGGTCCTGCCGCCATTCTTCCAGCCGGGCATGGACAGAGGCGACATGCGATGACGAGCAGGACACGATGAAGCGATGCTCGTCGAGCCGCACCAGGATACCATCGTCGAACACGACGCCGTTCTCCGACAGCATGAAGCCATAGCGGCAGCGCCCCGGCTTCAGCGTCGACATGGTGTTGTAGTAGATGAAGTCGACGAATGCGGCCGCCTGCGGGCCGATCACTTCGATCTTGCCCAGCGTCGAACCGTCGAAAAGTGCGACGGACTTGCGGGCGCGCAGCGCCTCGTCCTGGATCGCCTGCCCGGCGTCGACGCCTTTTGCGCCGTAGTGCGCCGGCCGCAGCCAACCGCCATATTCCTGGAAGGTAGCGCCCATCGAGCGATGGATGTTTTCCAGCGGCAACCGGCGGACGGGCGACATCAGTTCGCCCCCTGTAAGACCGGCGAAGCTCGCCAGCGGCACCGGCGTGAAAGGCGGCCGATAGGTCGTGGTGCCGACCTCCGGTACGCTGCGACCGGTGATGCCGGCCATTAGCGCAAGGCCCGCGAGGTTCGAGGTCTTGCCCTGGTCGGTCGCCATGCCCAGCGTGGTGTAGCGCTTGAGATGCTCGACCGAGATGAAGTTCTCCCGCGCCGCGAGCTCGACGTCCTTGGCGGTGACATCGTTCTGGTAGTCGATCCAGATGCGCCCCTTCTGGCCCGGCATCGGCCAGGCCGGCTGGATGCCGCCGGTCGCTTCGTGGCCGGTGCTTCGAGGTGCAGCCTGATCGGCACCGACAGCCTTCGCCGCGCTTTCGAAGACCTCCGACAGCGAAACCGCGCCGGCCAACGCACCTGCAACCGCAATGCCGTCGACGGGATCGCCTGGCAGGAAGGCGGCGCGGGCTTCATGCCAGGCGAGTTTGCCCCTCGCCTGGCAGAACAGGTGGACCGACGGCGTCCAGCCACCCGAGATCGCAACGCAGTCGGCGACAAGCATCGTGCCGTCGTCGAGCAGCACACCCTCGACCCGCATGCGGCCGCGCGCGGCAACCACGCTGCGTCCCGAAAGCAGCTTCACGCCGGCGGGCGCCGCCGGCTGGCCGTCCTTGCGAATGTCGACGAGAGTGATCTCCGCGTCTGCAGCAGCCAGTGCTGCTGCCACCTCATAGGCACTGTCGTTGTTGGTGGCGACGACTATGCGACGACCGGTGAGCACGGCATGGCGGCGCAGGTAGGACAAAGCAGCGTCCGCCGACATGATACCGGGAAGGTCGTTGTTGGCGAAAGGAAGCGGCCGCTCGATGGCGCCGGTGGCGAGCACGATACGGCGCGGCCTGACCCGCCACAGCGTGTCGGGCCGGCTATCGAAATGGCGCTGGTTGAGGCCGACGAGATGATGGTCGTAGATGCCGAAGGCCGTGGTCGAGCCCAGCACGAGATGACCGCCGGCCCTGAGTTCGGCCACTGTCGCCGCACTCCATTCTGCGGCGGGCTTCCCGTCGATCTCACTGTTGCGATGCTGCAGCGAGCCGCCCGGGTTGATCTGGTCGTCGACCAGTATCACCTTTTTGCCTGCCTGCGCGGCGTGCCTCGCAGCAGCGAGACCCGCCGGCCCTGCACCAACCACCAGCACATCGCAATGCCGGTTGATCTGGTCGGCGGCGCCCGGCCTCGTCCAGTCGGCGTCGACGGCGCCCAAGCCGGCCATGGCGCGGATGCGCGGCTCGAACAAGTGCCAGTCCGGCCACATGAAGGTCTTGTAGTAGAAGGCAGCCGGAATGAAGCGCGAGAAGCGGTCGATGAAGGCGTTGCGGTCACTGGCTGCATCGGGTGTGGCGTTGACGCTTCTGGCAGCCAGTCCTTCGCGCGCAGGCTCGGTCGTGGCGCGGGTATTGGGTGTCGCCAGCACGCTGCCGGAGACGTCGACCAGTGCATTCGGCTCCTCGACGCCGGCGCCCCAGATACCGCGCGGACGATGATATTTGAAGCTGCGGCCGACGACCGCCACGTCGGCGGCGAGCAACGCCGAGGCGATGGTGTCGCCCTCGAAGCCCTGCACGGTCCGCCCGTCGAAGCTGAAGCTGATCGGACGCGACCGGTCGATGGCGCTGCCGCCCGAAGAAAGACGCGACGTGACCATCAGGCGTGCTCCCCACCAAGCGAGGTCGAGCCTGACACGGTGTGGCTGACGCTGTCTCGCTCCATGACGAAGAACTCGCCGCAATTCATGTGGACCCAGACCTCGCGCGCCGCACCTTTCGGATTGTTGCGCATGTAGAGATAGCCGGCCCAGCGCTCCGCCGGCACGTCGCCGTCGGGTCTGAGGTTGCCGGCCTCGCCGCCGAAGTGAAACTCGGTCTCGTCGCGTGGACCGCAGAAAGGACAATTGAAGAGCTGCATGTGTCGGGTCCTCGAGCAATTCCAGCGAAAAACGTGAAGCGCTTGTCCGCCCGGAAATCGCGTCAAAACTAATGTGCGATGCCGGAGCCGGCGGCTTCGTCGAGCAGCCGCCCGGTGACGAAGCGGTCGAGATCGAATGGCCGGCTGATGTCGTGATGCCGGCCGGTGGCCAGCAGATGTGCCAGAAGCGTGCCGCCGGCCGGAATGGCCTTGAAGCCACCGGTTCCCCAGCCGCAGTTGAGGAACAGGCCGGGCAGCGGCGACTCGCCGATGATGGGCGAGGAATCAGGCACCACGTCGACGATGCCCGCCCATTGCCGCATCAGCTTGAGCTGGCCAAAAGCCGGGAACATTTCGAGCAGCCCGGCGATCACCCCTTCGAGCGTCGGCAAATTGCCGCGCTGGCCGTAGGACGGGATGCGGTCGAGCGCCCCGCCGATCACCATCTCGCCCTTGTCCGACTGGCTGACATAGACGCCAGGCCCGGGCGACAGCACCACCGTGTCGAGGATCGGCTTGACCGGCTCGGACACACAGGCCTGCAGCGCATAGGAGTTGATCGGCAGGCGGAAGCCGGCCTTGGCCGAAAGCACCGAGGAATGGCCTGCCACCGCCATGCCGATACGCTCGGCGCGCATGGTGCCGCGCGTGGTCTGCACCCCGCGGCAGCGTCCGCCCTCGACGATGAAGTCGGTGACCTCGCAGTTCTGGATGATGTCGACGCCAAGCCGGCTTGCCCCGCGTGCGTAGCCCCAGGCCACCGCATCGTGGCGCGCCGTGCCTGCCCTGCCCTGCCAGACGCCGCCGAAGACGGGAAAGCGCGCATCGGGCTCGAAATTGTAGATCGGCGCGACGCGCCTGACATCCTCCGGCATGTAGAGTTCGGCGTCGGTGCCGTTGATCTGCATGGCGTTGACGGTACGTGCCGCGATCTCCAGCTCGTTCATGCTGTGGCACAGCGTGACCATGCCGCGCTGCGACAGCATGACGTTGTAGTTCAGCTCCTTGGACAGGCCCTCGTAGAGCTTGTGCGCCAGCCCGTAGAGCGCCACGCTCTCAGGGTAATAATAGTTGGAGCGCACCACGGTCGTGTTGCGGCCGGTATTGCCGCCGCCGATCCAGCCCTTTTCAAGCACAGCGACATTGGTGATGCCATGCGCGCGGGCCAGATAATAAGCCGTAGCCAGGCCGTGTCCGCCGCCGCCGATGATGATGGCGTCGTAACTCGCCTTCGGCTCGGGCGACCTCCAGGCCGGCACCCAGCCCTTCTGGCCTGCCAGGCCTTCCTTGAACAGCGAAAAAGCGGAATATCGGCTGGTCATTCGTTCATGTTTCCCGGTGTGGGCCGTACCCTAGGCTCGCCCGGCCAGTGCGAGGCTTGCGCCCCGCTCAACCAGGTCGTGGGTAAGTGCGGCCGAGGCAAGCGAGCTTGCGCGCGATTTCCGGACCTCCCCGATCAGCCCGCGAAACTAGTCGCAGTGTACACCAATGTCTAGATGAGAAAACTCTGTGTTGGAACGCCTGGTGGCAGAATGTCGGCACCGTCGGGCCGCGACGTCCACAGCTGTCACGAAACCATCATCCAGCTGTCATCGCGCTGAAATCTCGCTGCCGCAAACGGGATGCGCAATTCCGTTCAGGCAAAGAGGTTTCACCATGTCAGGCAACATGTCCCGCAAGCTCCTGCTCTTGACCACCGCGCTCGGTGTGTCGGCAGCGCTCCCCGCCAACGCCGCCGAAGTCTTCAACCGCATCGCCACCTTCCCCGTGGCCCAGAATCTGCCCGCCGATGTCGATCAGGCGACGGCCACGTCGTCGGAAATCATTGCGGCCTCCGAGGACGGCATGACGCTGGTCTATTCCGACAGCCCGCTGGGTGCGGTCGGCTTCGTCGACATCACCGATCCCAAGGCGCCGAAGGCTGCCGGCATCGTCAAGATCGAAGGCGAGCCGACCTCGGTGGTCATCGCCGGCGCCAAGGTTCTTGCCGGCGTCAACACGTCGAAGAGCAAGCAGGAGCCGTCTGGCAACCTGACGGTCATCGACCTCGCCTCCAAGAAGATCGACGCCAGCTGCGATCTTGGCGGCCAGCCCGATTCGGTTGCGCTCAGCAAGGACGGCAAGTTCCTCGCCATCGCCATCGAGAACGAGCGCGACGAAGAGCTGAACGACGGCGAGCTGCCGCAGCTTCCCGCAGGCTTCCTCAAGATCGTCTCGCTGAAGGACGGCGCGCCTGACTGCGCCACGATCAAGACCGTCGACATGACCGGCATCGCCAAGATCGCGCCCGAGGATCCGGAGCCGGAATTCGTGTCCTTCAACGACAAGGGCGAGATCGCGGTTACGCTGCAGGAAAATAACCACGTCGCCATTGTCGATGCCGCGACCGGCAAGATCGTGTCGCATTTTTCGGCCGGCGAAGTGACGCTCGAGAAGGTCGACACCAAAAAGGACGGTGCGCTGAACTTCTCCGGCAAGATCGAAAACAGCCCGCGCGAGCCCGATGCCGTGAAGTGGCTTGACGACGACCGCCTCGTCGTCGCCAACGAAGGCGATTACAAGGGCGGCGCCCGCGGCTTCACCATCTTCTCCAGGACGGGCGATGTGCTGTTCGAGTCCGGTCCGTCCTTCGAATACCAGGCAGCAGCGGCCGGCCACTATCCCGAGCACCGCAACAAGAAGGGCATCGAGCCGGAAGGCCTCGAGGTCGCGACCTTCGGTTCCGACAAGCTGATCTTCGTCGCCGCCGAGCGCGCTTCGCTCGTCGGCGTCTACAAGGACACAGGCAAGGAGCCGGAATTCCAGCAACTGCTGCCCTCGGGCGTCGGCCCGGAAGGCCTTGTGGCGATCCCTGAGCGCAACCTGCTCGTCACAGCCAACGAGACCGATCTTGGCAAGGACGGCCTCGTCCGCTCGCATGTCATGGTCTACGAGCGCGCCGAGGGCACTGCCGCCTATCCGCACATCGTCTCGTCCTTCAAGGATGACGGTACGCCGATCGGCTGGGGCGCGCTTTCGGGCCTCGCCGCCGATCCGAAGGAGGCCGGCAAGCTCTACGCCGTGTCCGACTCGGTCTATCGTTCGCAGCCGTCGATCTACACCATCGACGCCACCAGGACCCCTGCCCTGATCACGGCCAAGACCGTCGTCACCCGTGATGGCGCGCCGGCTCAGAAGCTCGACCTCGAAGGCATCGTCTCCGACGGCAAGGATGGCTTCTGGCTGGCCTCGGAAGGCCGTAGCGACAAGTTGGTGCCGCATGCCGTCTACAAGGTCGACGCCAAGGGCGAGATCAAGGAAGAGGTGGCGTTCCCGGCTGAACTGCTCGCCGGCGAGACCCGCTTCGGCCTCGAAGGCATCACGTCAATCGGCGAAGGCGACGACCTGACGCTGGTCATGGCCATGCAGCGCGAATGGGGCGACGATCCCAAGGGGCAGGTCAAGCTGCTCGCCTACAAGCCCAAGGCCAAGGAGTGGTCGGCGGTGCGCTATCCGCTCGAAGCCGCCGAGAAGGGCTGGGTCGGCCTGTCGGAAATCACCGCCCATGACGGCAAGCTCTTCATCATCGAGCGCGACAACCTGATCGGCCAGGAAGCCAAGAACAAGCGCGTCTACTCGGTGGCGCTCGAAGGCTTCAAACCGGTCAAGCTGGGCGGCGAGCTGCCGGTGGTCGAAAAGACGCTGGTGCGCGACCTCGTACCCGACCTCAAGGCCGCGACCAACGGCTATGTCGTCGACAAGGTCGAAGGTTTTGCCATCGACAAGGCGGGCGATGCCTATGTCGTCACTGACAATGACGGCGTCGAGGATTCCTCGGGCGAAACGCTGTTCCTGCGCCTCGGCAACATCGCTGCCATCAACTGAGGCGCGACAGGCATGAAATGGAAAGGCCGCGGTGGCGACACGGCGGCCTTTTCCGTTGATATCTGGTCAGGTGTCCTGTGCGGCGATCATGCGTCGGGCACTGTGCTCGTCGGTGATCAGAACCGTCGGCTTCACCAGCTTCATGGCGCCGAGCAGCGCGTCGATCTTATCGGTACCACCAGAGGTCAGGATGCGCAGCGGGGCCCGGCGGATGCGGTCGACATCGACGGACATGCCGAGCTCGTTGATCGGATGGTCGACCAGATTGCCGTCGCGGTCGAAGAAGTGGAACAAAAGGTCGCCCACAGCGCCCTTGGCCATAAGCTTCTCGCGCTCTGCCTCGGTCAGGAAGCCGCCGCGATAGAATGTCGAGGCCGACGCGATGTCGCCGACGCTGACCAGCACGGCATCGAGCGAATCGGCCAGCGCAAAAATTTCTGATAAGCCGCAGCGCTCGATCAGCGCACGCTTGGTCTCGATGCTGTCGACGACCGCAGGCGCCGGAATGAGATAGCCGTCGCCCTGGAAGGCCTGGGCGAAGCGCCAGGCGAACTCGGCCGGGTTGGTGCGGCGTGCGACGCCGACGCCGCCAAGCAGCGAGATGACGCGGAAATCGGCAAGCGGCTTGGCGCTGATATAGGGCAGCGTGCCGGTCAGCGTGCGACCCCAGCCAACGCCCACCGACATGCCCGACTTCATCGCCTCTGACAGATAGTCGCCTGTGGCGGCACCGATCGCCGGGATCGGGTCGGCGCCCTCGGCCGAAAGCGGGGCAACGATGGCGCGCTGCACGCCGAATATGCTTTCGAGCTCGCGCTCCTGCCTGACGATGTCGGACAGATCGCCCTCGATGGCGATCTTGACTTCGTTGCGGGCGCGGGCCTCCGCCAGCATCCGGACCACGGTGACACGGCCGACGCCGAGCACCTCGGCGATGTCGTTCTGGGTCATCTGCTCGATGAAATACATCCAGGCGGCGCGCACGCGCAGCCGGTCGGCGCGGCTGTCGGTCGGCGCGTTCTCGGCCTCGTTAGCCGTCGCAATGCCACGCGTCTTGCCGCTCGAACCTTTGACGCCTTTGTTCACGCCGTTTCCCCCGCTTTGGTTTGCATCACTTTTCAAGGAACGGTGCCAAGGTCAAGCGCCGAGCAGCCGACAACAGTTTGCAGTCCGAACCAAACAATGCTGCAATGCCAACAGCCGCCGCCGAAACGGGGAGTCGGTCGCCAGATGGCGAGAGGCCTTGGCCCAAAGTGCTAGACCTGTCGCCTGACATATTGGAACCGATTTCCGGGCGGTGCGTAGAGTGAAAGTGTAGGAGCGTCTGTGGTGCGTCCTGATGGGTGCTCGGCGCTCCCAGGAGCATGCCATGCTGAGAAGCCTCTCCGAAGAGGTTGTCGTCAATATCAAGGACCGCCTGCGTGACATCAGGCATGTCGTGCGCGCCAGCCGCCACGACAATCCCGGGGGGCCGCGCCGTCCGCCTGGGACCGAGCCGTTTTCGCCACCGGCCGAGATCGAGCGGCTGTTGGGTCGTGCCGCAAGCGTGGTCGACGATACTTTGACGATGGCGGAGACCGTTTCGCTGTCGCTGCTGCCGATTGTGCGGCCCGACGATGGCGCGCGGCTGCATGGCTTCGATACCTATTTCGCCACCGGCAGCTCGGCTGCGGTCGAGGGCGAGCGCCTGTTCCGCAGGGATCTTTATGCCGCGCTGAAGGCCTGGTCGCGCCAGCGGAGCGAAGCGGCCCCCCTGCTCCACGAGGCCGGTTTCTCGCAGGCCCATCTCGACATCCGCCGCCGCTATGGCGAGCTGCTGGCAGGGATGCGCGCGGCAACTCCTGATGGCAAGCTGGAGGCGGTTGCCGCGGTTGCCGCAGCTGTTCTGGTCGAATTGCTGCTGAGCCAGTCGTTGTCGGCCGGCGCCGAAGCCAACGAGGCTTATCCGACGCTGTTGCCGCTGGCGCCCGTGGCGCTCGCGGCCGGTATCGCAACGCTGTCGCCCTCGGGATTGAGCGACGCCGATCTGCTGGAGGCCGCCGGTCTGGTGGTCGAGGCTCGTCGCGACCGCATCGTGCGTGCGCTCGATGGCGACGATCCGGTTTCCGACCTCACCGACATCTTCCGGGTGCTGCTGGCGCATTTGCCATAGGGCGCTGCCTATTCCGCAGGATAGATCAGCCCAGAGAAACGGCTTATGCCCCCAGCTCGGCGATCCTCTTCTTCGCCCGATGGATCGAGGCCGGGCTCATCGACAGCTCGGTCAGGCCCATGCGCAGGAATTCGGGGATGAGATCCGGCCGCCCGGCTGCCTCGCCGCACATGCCGACCATGATGCCAGCCGCCACTCCTGCCCGTGCCGTCATCTCGATCGCCGACATGACAGCGACATTGGTGACGTCATTGAGCTTGGCGACAGTCGGGTTCAGCCGGTCGGCAGCCATGATGTACTGGGTGAGGTCGTTGGTGCCGATGGAGAAGAAGGCGACTTCCTTCGCGAGCGCTGGCGCGATCAGCACCGCCGCGGGCGTCTCGATCATCACGCCGAGCTGGAACTCGCCGAAGGCGACCTTCTCGGCGGCCAGTTCGGCCTTGCAGGTTTCGATCAGCGCGCGGGCGGCGCGCACTTCGCCGACGTCGGCGACCATCGGCAACATCACCTTGACATTGCCATGGACGGCAGCGCGCAGGAGAGCCCTGAGCTGCGGCTTGAAGATGTCTGGCCGGTCGAGACACATGCGGATGCCGCGCCAGCCGAGGAACGGGTTCTCCTCGTCGGGAAATTCGATTCCCGAGATCGGCTTGTCGCCGCCGATGTCGAGCGTGCGCACGATGACGGGATGGGGTGCAAACGCCTTGGCCAGTGCTGCATAGGTCTCGGCCTGCATGTCTTCCGACGGCAGGTGCATGTGCCGCATGAACAATAGTTCGGTGCGGAACAGGCCGACACCCATCGCGCCGGCCTCGCGGGCTGCGTCGATCTCTTCGAGCGAGCCGATATTGGCGGCCACTTCGATGACCGTCCCGTCGGCGCGGCGCGGGGTGGTGTCGCGAAACGCCTTCAGCGCCTCGCGCTCACGGGCGGCTTCATCGATGCGGGCGCGGAAGCCGGTGAGAACAGAGCCCTCGGGGTTGGCGACGACATGACCACGGTGGCCGTCGAGTGCGATCTCGCGCGCCTTGCCGAGTTCGTGGACCTGCGGGCCCATGCCGAGCACGGCTGGGATGCCATGGGCGCGGGCGATGATGGCGATGTGGGAGGTAGCGCCGCCATGGCCGCAGACGATGCCGCCGATGCGCTTGAGCGGCGCGCGCGCCAGGTCCCAGGCGCCGATGTCCTCGGCGATCAGGATGGCGCCCTCGGGGATGTCGTCGAGGCTGGCATCTGCCTGGCCGAGCAGCGCCAGGCAGATCTGGCGGCCCACCGACTGCACGTCATCGGCGCGGGCGTTCAGATAGGAGTCGTTGACCTGGCCGAACTGGGCAGCGATCCGAGTGGCGGCGCCGATAACTGCTGTCACCGCATCGCTGCCGGTGTTGATGGCTGTGACCACCTCGTCGCGCAACTCGTCGTCGGCGGCGATGTCACGCAGGGCGGCGATGATGCCGCGGTCGTTGGCCGAAAGAGCATCGGAGGCGAGGGAAGCGTTCATGCGCGCCTGAACGACCTCGACCGCGTCGGTGAAGCGGACGAGTTCTGCTTCCATCTCGCCGACCGAAAGCTTGCGGCGCTCTGGCTTGATCTCGGGCGGGAAGTGGGCGAAAGCGGCGCCGACAGCATAACCTTCGCTGGCAGCTACACCCTTCAGCGCGCCCGAAATCTCTTCCTCTACAGCCGCCGGCTTGGCCGGCTCGATCTTGAGCGTCACGCCCACGGCGGCCGCGGCATCAGGCTCGGCCGGGGCCTGTTCTTCGGCAAGACCGGCAAGCGGGTTTTCGAGATAGCCGATCAGCGCTTCCACGGCCTCGATCTCGTCGGCGCCCCTGGTGCGGATCGTCACCTCGTCGTTTTCCTTGACGGCGAGCAGCATCAGCTTGACCGCACTCTTGGCGCTGGCCGACTTGCCGTCCTTGACGATCTCGACCTCGCTTTCGAAGCTCTTGGCGAGCTTGACGAAACGGGTGGCGGGGCGGGCGTGCAGCCCTTCATGCACTCTGACGATCGTCGAGCGTTCCATGTCCGGTCTCTTGTTCGTGTTCACTATAGCCGCGTCGGGCGCGGCGATCAGCGGCCGATTGTGATGGCGGCGCCGGTTTTCAGCGCGGCGACGAGGACCTCGCCTTCGATAACGGAGGCGCAGATTTCGCCCGGCCGTTCGGCAGCGTTGGCGCCGTTGAAATTGATGACCACGTGGCCGATCTCGCGCACCTTGTTCCAGGCGCTGTCGCCCATGGCGGTGATGGTGCCTTGCAACTCGCCGATGGCGATGGTTTCGCCGACTGTTGGCGCCGCGTCGCTGGGGCCGACCTCGGTCTTGTGCAGCACCGATACCTCCGCCAGTTCCGGCGGGGCGCCGTCGGCGAACAGGATCAGCACGCCGCCTTCGGCCAGCTCTGCCACCTCCGGTCCGATTGCCGTGATGTGCGTCTTGAGATGAACCGACATGATCGAAGCCTTTTTTCTGGGCCCGGGCCGAAATGCTGTCCGGGCGGTATTCGTTTCGCCGGCTTGGCCGGACGGTGAGGCGCCCGGCGGCACAGGTGCCGCCGGGCAATGTCTTAGAAGACGATCAGGCTGACCACCCAGGCGATGAGCACCGAAACCGGGCCCATGATCTGGCGGCTGATCAGAACGGCGGGAACGCCGATCTCGATGGTCTTGGGCTTGGCCTCACCGAGCGCCAGGCCGACGGGCACGAAGTCGCAACCCACCTGGGTGTTGTAGGCAAACAGAGCCGGCAGAGCCATTGCCGGCGAAATCGTGCCGTTGGCGATCTGCGGTCCGATGATCGCCACGCCGATGACCTGGGCGATGACCGCGCCCGGTCCCAGGATGGGCGACAGGAACGGCAGGCCGCAGATGGCGGAAATGATCAGCAGGCCGACGATGTTGTTTGCCAATGGCCCCATCGGCTGGGCAAGCACGTCGCCGATGCCGGTGTAGAGGATCAGGCCGATCAGCATCGTCACGAACGCCATGAACGGCAGCACGTTGCGGACGACCTGGTCGATGGTGCGGCGGCCGGCATTGAAGAAGATGCCGACGACGCGACCCATGACACGGCCGATGCTGGCGACGAAGTTGATGAACCCGCCGTCATTGGTCGGCACGGGAGCTGCCTTTGCCGCCGTCGCGAACGATGCGTTGTTGGCGTTGGAGGCCGAGCCTGCCGATGTCACTGCTTCCGAGCCGTCAGCCATGGTGATGTCGCTTTCCTTGACGCCCGACACATAGATGTCCTCGGTGATGAACTGGGCGAGCGGACCCGCCTGCCCTACCGGGGTTAGGTTGACGGTGGGAATGCGCTTGCGCGGATAGACCCCGCAGCGCGCAGTGCCACCGCAATCGACGACGACGACCGCCATCTCGCCTTCGACCGGCGGCGACTTGAAGCCGTCTACGGCTTCCGCGCCGGTCATCTCGGCGATGCGGGCTGCGACCGGGTGGATGCCGCCGCCGGTGACGGAGACGATCTTGTTGCGCTGATCCGTCGGCTGGACGACCAGGGGACCGCCCCAGCCGCTCTTGCCGCGGGAGATTTTGACTGCCTTGTAAGACTTGGCCATGTGCTCCTCCCCGCCCTTACAGCTCGACGCCCTGACGGCGTGCCATGATGGCGGTGATGCGCTCGGTCAGCATGCCCTTGAGCAGGATGACGACGAGGCCGACGATGGCGTACCAGATGGCGACCTGGATGTGGTAGCCGCCGGGAACAACGCCCTTCTTCTCGAGCTCGAGCAGAGCGACGAGAATGCCGCCCCAGACGAAGTATTCGCCCGGGTTGATGTGCGGGAACAGGCCGAGCGGCGGATGCACGTAGGACACGGCCGCGTCGTAGAAGGCGGGCTTGTGCTTTTCTTCCAGGAACGAGCCGAAGGTGTAGGCCATCGGGTTGGTCAGGAAGAACACCGAGATCAGCGGCAAAACCGTGTAGCGGGTCAGCGCAATACGGCCAGCACCTCGGGCGATGCCGTGCACCCTCTCCTCGCCGACCAGCTCGGTCAGCGCGTAGAAGGCGGTCATCAGCACGACGAGCGTCGGGATGATGCCGGTGACGAAGCCGGCGAAAACCTCGCCGCCCTTCTGGAAGATGCCGATGAAGTATTTGCCGATGCTGGTGAGCCAGCCCAGCTGCTCCTCCTTGGCGACGGTGTTGAGCTTTTCCTTGAACTGCTCAACGGTGATGTCGCTGCTTGCCTGTGCGAGCACGACCATGTCGTGGGTCGCGCCCTTGACGGCCAGCTTACCGTGAATTGCAGCATCCGTGGCCATGGAACCCGCCACATGCAGGTTCTGGACGGCCATGTCGGCATGCTGAGCCAACATAGATAGGACTGACATTTCTCCTCCTTAGATTCCTCACCCCAACGAGATTGCCCCGCAGGCAGCGTCCCTACTGGCTTGCAGGCTTGAGTCCGGCCAGGCCGGGCCCTTTCGGCTCGAGCCGTGCACGGTCGATCTGCTCGACCGCCTTCTTCACGGCTTCCGCCACACCGGTTTCCCCCTCTCCCAGAACAGCGGGATTGGACCGGAGCTGATCGAGGGTCATCCCCTCAAGGTTTTCATGACGATGGAACTTGGCGAAGACCGAACGCCCGGTCATGGTCAAGAGCCGCTGGACCGTCAGGTCGGGTGTCACCACCACGAGCGCGATCGTGCCCTTGCCCAGGCGGCCGCGGCAATTGCCGGCGCCGACATAGCCGTCCTGGTACTTCGCGGTGATGCCTTTGAAGACGTCGGAATAGTGCCGCATCTGCAGCCAGACGCCGAGCGATTGCAGCGCCCAGACAACGCCCAGCAGCAGCAATCCCCATTGCCAGATTGCCATTAGGCCCTTCCTCCCGAAGTCCTCCAAGAGCGGCCGGATATCCGGTCGCTCACATATGGATCAAAGAACATTTGTCTTTACGAATGTCAATATGTATAACTTGAGGCGAGCCGATACGGTGCCTCCATCCACAGCGGCATTTGGCATTTTGCCCGCCGGTGGTATCGTCCGGAGCCGGCAGGAGCGTTGCGACCATGGACCTTCTCTTCAAGAACGAGCTGGCACTTGTGCCCGACCTCGGACACAGGCTGAGGCAGCTGCGCTGGTTCCGCGCCACCTTCCGCAACAGTGCCCGCGCCGTCACCGCCCGCTACGGCATCCATTTCGACATAGACGAGAAGAAGCTGACGCGCATCTTTCTCGATTGGGTCGAGATCGTGAATGCCCAGAAATCCTACGCCAGGCTCGACCGCGCCGACTTCATCGTCTTCGCCGCGGGCCTGGCGCTGAAGGAACTGATCCGCCAGGCGCCGGTCAGCGCGGCCGGCATGCCGGTGGTCGCAGGCACCGAAGACGCGCCCGAGATCGTGCGCTTCTGGCCCGAGGGCTTTGTCTACACAAACTACTGCGTCTGTGCGATCGCGGCCGTGTTCGAGCAGGAGTTCGGCGCCACCCCTGCCCTCGATGCCTGCGCCGACGACCTCAGAACCTGGTGGTCCTACAAGGAGAACACGACCGAGATGCCGAGCTATGCGGTGGCCTATCTCGACCGTTTCCTCGGCGCCGAACCCAACTGGCTCGCACCCGATCTGCCGGAAGAGCGCAGCGCCATGCAGCGCGCGCTCCAAGCCACGCCGCAACGCGTCGCGATCGGCCAGGACTAGACCTTCAACCATCGCGACCGCGCTGCGGCCCGGCCGCGGCAAGCCGCATTTCGACCAACGACGGCGCTGCGCCAGATATTTTCCGGAGACCGACTTGCCCAACGATAAGCTGGTGATTTTCGATTGCGACGGCGTGTTGGTCGACAGCGAGCCGCTGGCGGCTCTTGCCTATGTGCGTGCCTATGCCAGGAACGGTCTCACGATCGAGGCCGAAGTGATCTCGCATTGCGTCGGCATGAAGCAGGCCGACATCATCGCCAAGATCCACCAACTCACCGGCCAGCTTTTGCCCGAACACGCCAACGGCGACATCTGGGGCGAGACCAAGGCGCTGTTTACCGAACAGCTGGCCTCGACGCTCGACATTGCCGCCTTCTTGTCCAAGCTCGAGGCCGCCCGCTGCGTCGCTTCATCGTCGTCGGTCGAGCGCATCAACCACAGCCTCGAGGTGACAGGCCTGGCGCACTATTTCGGCGCGGCGATCTTCAGTTCGTCGATGGTCAAGAACGGCAAGCCCGCGCCCGACATTTTTCTCTACGCAGCCGAAAAGATGGGCTTTGCACCTGAGCGTTCCGTAGTCATCGAGGATTCCCGCTATGGCGTGCAGGGCGCGGTCGCGGCCGGCATGACGGCGATTGGCTACATCGGCGGCGGCCATACCCATGACGGCCACGGCCCTGAGCTTTTGGCGGCTGGTGCTGCGGTGGTGTGCGGCAGCTGGGACGAGGTCGCGGCAGAGCTTCGGAAGCGTGGGTTTATCTGAGGCAGATTGGCTTGAGGGTAATCGGGTAGCGGTTGCGCCACCCCTCATCTGCCTGCCGGCACCCTCTCCCGCAAAGGGACGGGGAGAGGGTAAGGGTGAGGGGGCAATTGAGAGGTGAGCCCTACGCCCGCACCATTTCCAGCAAGATCTTCAGCACCTGCTCCCGACGCTCGACCTGCGGCATGTGGCCGGTGGCGGCAAAGACATGCAGCGCAATTTCGCCGGGAAGTCCCTGCGACTGGCTCGCCGGGATGATCCTGTCGTTTGCGCCGACGATGACACGCACCGGAATGCGCAAGGCTGCCAGCACGGCCCTGATGTCGAAGGTCTGGGTGCCGTCGGCGAAGAAGCGGTCCGATATCTCGGCCTGCGTTGCGCGCAGTTCCCTGTCTGCCGCCTGCGCCAGTGTGGCGTTGACGAACGGCTTGGACAACACCTGCTCGTCGGCCACCAGCTGACGAAGCCAGGGCATCAAGCTCGCTTCACTCTTGGCGCGTACGAAACCCTGCAGGAAGGCGCCGTTGATCTCGGGGCCGAGGCCAGCCGGTGCGATGAGTGCCAAGGCACGCACATCGGCATGGCCGCGTTCCGCAACGGTTGCGGCCACAGCACCTCCGAAGGAGTGGCCGACCAGCAGCAGCGGGCCGACATCGAGCGCTGCCAGTGTCGCCTCGACATCCGATGCAATGGCGTCGAGATCCGACGGCGTGAGGCGCGGCGAGCCGCCATGTCCGGGCAGGTCGATTGCCAGCAGCGGCGCGTCGACAGGACCTGCGGCCAGCATCGGCCGCCAGCTGTTGAGGTCTGCGCCGAAGCCGTGGAGCAGGACGATCGGACGCCCTTCGCCTTGTCGCAGCCAGGCAAAGTTCAGCGGGGCCGCGCTGGCGGGCCGCCGTGGCGCCGACAGCGGCTGGGAGGATGCCGCCGGCCTTGAAACGATTGGGTCGGGCTGCGCCGGGGCTTTCGCCTCCAGCCTTGGCGTCGCCATGGCACTTTCCACATCCTTGCGCATGACGCGGCCCCTGGGGCCGGACCCTGCGATGGCGTCGAGTGCAAGTCCAGCCTCCGCCGCGAGGCGGCGAGCAAGCGGCGTGGCGCGCGTACCGTTCAGCGCTGCGGTGGCTGTCACTGGCGCGGGCTCTGAGGGCGCAACCGGGACAGCAGCAACCGGAGCGGGCGCAATAGTAGTGACTTCCGGTGCCAGCTTACCCTCGAGAGCCGTGTCCTGAGCCGGCTTGGCAGCTTCGCCTTCGGCATAGATCCAGGCGACGGCTTCGCCGACTGGGATGTCGATGCCTTCCTTGCCTGTTATGTCGCGGATGGTACCCGAGGCGGGGGCGTCGATTTCCATCGCCGCCTTGTCGGTCTCGATCTCGAACAGCAGGTCGCCTTTCTTGACTGCAGCGCCTTCGTCGACATACCAGCGCGAGATGCGCCCTGTCGCCATGTCCATGTCGACCTTGGGCAGGATTACTTCGACCGGCATGGCCTAACGGCTCCCAGTGGCGAGGCTACGCGCGGCGGCGAGGATGTCGGGCACCTGCGGCACGGTCGCCTTTTCCAGTTCCGGATTGTAAGGGATCGGCGTCTCGGCGCCGCCGAGGCGCACGATCGGCGCGTCGAGGAAATCGAAGGCCTCGCTCTCGGCGATCATGGCGCTGACCTCGGCGCCGACGCCGAGGGTCTTCACGCCTTCATAGACGCAGAGCAGGCGCGACGTCTTCTTGACGCTCGCAATGACGGTGTCCTTGTCCATCGGCCGGACGGTGCGCAGGTCGACGACCTCGACGTCGATGCCCTCGGCCTCGAGCGTCTTTGCCGCTTCGAGCGCCTTGTGCACCATGATGGAGGTGGCGACGATGGTCAGGTCGCGCCCCTCACGACGGATATCGGCTTTGCCGATCGGCACGGTGTAATAGCCCTCGGGCACCGGGCCTTTGGTCTTGTAGAGCAGCTTGTGCTCGAAGATCATCACCGGGTCGGGATCGGCGACGGCGGCGAGCAGCATGCCCTTGGCGTCGTGCGGCGTCGCCGGCTGGATGACTTTCAGGCCCGGCACATGCCCGAGCCAAGCTTCGAGGCTCTGGCTGTGCTGGGCAGCGGCACCCGTGCCGGAACCCGCCGGAAAGCGCATCACCACGGGCACCGACACCGCGCCGCCGAGCATGTAGCGCATCTTGGCGGCCTGGTTGACGATCTGCTCCATGGCGAGCGTGGCGAAGTCGGAGAACTGGAATTCGAAGATTGGACGCAGTCCGGTCACCGCCGCACCCACGGCAACGCCGGCGCCACCAAGTTCCGAGATCGGCGTGTCGATGACGCGGTCGGCGCCGAAACGCTCGACCAGGTCGCCGGTCACCTGGAAGGCGCCGCCATAGACGCCGATGTCCTCGCCCATGAGGAAGACACGCTCGTCGGTCTCGAGCGCAATCGCCATGGCTTCCTGGATCGCCTGGGCATAGCTCAGCTCGCGCACAGCCTGATCCATCACACAGTCTCCGTGTAGACGTAGCGTTCGAGATTGCGGATCTCGGGCGACGGGCTCGCCTTGGCGAACTCGATGCCGTCGGCAATCTCCTTGGCCACCGCCTCGCGGATCGCCTCGATGCCGGCCTGGTCGATGATGCCGAATTCCATCAGTTCATTCTCGTAGCGGACGATCGGATCGCGGTTGGTCATCCAGTCCTCGATCTCTTCCTTGGTCCGGTAGCGGTTGCGATCGCTCTTGGAGTGGCCGCGGTAGCGATAGGTCTTGGACTCGATCAGCGTCGGCCCCTCCCCTGCCCGGGCGCGGCGTACAGCCTCGTGGCTGGCCTCGGCGACTTCGGACAGAACGTTGCCGTCGACGATCACACCCGGCATCGAATAGGCGGCGGCTCGGTCGGCGACATTGGGCACCGCCGTCGAGCGGGCCATCGAGGTCGACATGCCGTAACCGTTGTTCTCGCAGACGAAGATGACCGGCAGCTTCCACAGCGAGGCCATGTTGAGCGCCTCGTGGAAGGCGCCCTCATTGTTGGCGCCGTCGCCGAAGAAGGAGATGACGACGCGGTCGGATTTCAGGCGCTTGGCGGTCAGTGCCGCACCCACGGCGATCGGAATGCCGCCGCCGACGATGCCGTTGGCGCCGAGATTACCGGTGGAGACGTCGGCAATGTGCATCGAACCGCCGCGGCCGCGGCAATAACCCGTGGTCTTGCCGAAGAACTCGGCGAACATCTTCGACACTTCCGCACCCTTGGCGATGCAGTGGCCGTGGCCGCGATGGGTCGAGGTGATCTGGTCGTCATTGGTGAGCGGCATGCAGATGCCCATGGCGCTCGCCTCCTGGCCGATGGACAGGTGCATGGTGCCGTGGATCAGGCCGCGCATGTAGGACTCTTCCGCGCCCTCTTCGAACTGGCGGATAAGGTACATCTTGTGCAGTGCCTGCTTCAGGCGCTCGGCACTGTATTCGCGGTAGATGAAGGGCAGGTTCGCGCCTGCCGGCAGGTCCTTGGTCTTAGCCTGGGCCACGATTACGCCTCCGCTCCATAGACCAGTTTGTCCTGCCGTGCCCTGAGCTCGGCGATCTTCGAGTTTGGCGCAACCGCGGCATTGGCCGTGGTGATCAGCTCACCCTTCCTGATCGGGGCGGTGACCGTGCCGCCCTGCAGCAGGCCGCAGGGGATGGCTTTTGCGGCGCGTGCCTCGCCAGCGGTCATGATCCAGGCGCGATAGGTGTATTCGCCGATGGCGTCGAGCGCATCGCCGGGTGCGAGGTCCTTCTTGGCCACCGCGCAGACATCGGCCACCGGCTTTGCCAGCGGCACCATGTCGGCCTTGCCATAGAGCACCACGCGGGCGCAGGTCAGCGGCACCTCGAGCGAGGTCAAATGGTAAGGCCGGTGGAAGGTGAAATACGGGCCATGACCCATCTTCAGGTCTTCCATGCGCTCGCGAATGCGCGGATGCGACATGTCGGCGATGACGAAGACGCCTGGAGCCACACCCTTGCCGATCGAATAGTCGACGACGCCGACCTTGGACAAAACACCGCCGTCCTTTTCGGGGATCAGCACCTTGTTGAGTTCGGGCAGCGTCGCCGCCGGACCGTGCATGCCGGCCTTGTCGGGAACGAGGCCGGTGGCATTGGCGATCGCCGCCATCTCGACCATGGTCTTGGAGCCGTCGACGAACTCGACCAGCATACGCACGTTCATGTTGCGGCGCCTGGCTTCCTCGGCATAGTCGTGCGGCACGGCATCGATGTTGAGCGGGTTGTTCTTGCCCTTGCCGGCGGCAACGATGGTGTGGCCCATCGCCGAAACGAACTCGATCAGCTCCATGCAGGACGACGGCTCGTCGCCGGCGCCCAGCGAATAGGTGACGCCGAGACGGTTGGCCTCCGACTTGAGATAGGCGCCGATGGTGACATCGGCCTCGACATTCATCATGACAAGATGCTTGCCATGCTCCATGGCGCGCAGGCCGATCTCGGCACCGACGGCGGGCACGCCGGTCGCATCGATGACGACGTCGATCAGGCCGCTGTTGAGGATCAGGTCGGCATCGTTGGTCACCGCAACCTTGCCCGCCTCGATCGCCTCGCTCATCGCCGAGCCGGAGGCGACTTCGCGGGCATGGCCCTTTTCCTGGTAGGCGATGTCGACGGCGCGATGCGCGTTGGGCAAATTGAGCTCTGAGATCGCGCCGACCTCGATACCCGGCATATGCGCCACCCGCGCCACGATGTCGGTGCCCATCTCGCCCGAACCGATCAGGCCGATGCGGATCGGCTTGCCCGACTTCTGCCGCTCCACGAGGTCTCGCGCCAAGCCCACAGGCGCTACGTTGATCGTCATCTGGTGGTCCTCCCGAACACGGCAAGCTGCTGCTTTCAGTGATCGAGTGGTATTGAACATATGTATTTCTGTCAATACGAATGTCCAAATCCAGGCTGTGAATTCCGATACAATTCACATTCAGGAATGACAAATGTACGTGTGCGGACAGTGAGCCTGCGCACATATGAAGCACGTCGAAATGCAGATGGCCCGGGTCAGCGCCCGGGCCATCTGCATTTCGAAGAACGCTGTTGCGAGGATGAAGGCCCCTGCCCTTCTACAGGGCGGTGCGGTAGAGCTTGCCGAGACCTTCGATCGGCTTGTCGTAGCCGCCCAGCCGCAGCATGTGCCAGGCCATGGCGTGGTTGCTTGATGTCACAGGCTTGCCGAGCTTCTTCTCGACGCTTTCGGCGATGCGGGCAACACGCAGGCTGGTGCAGGACACAAACACTGCTTCGCAATCGTCGGAAGCTCCGATGCTGAGGATCGCCTTTTCGATTGCATCGGTGGTGATGCGCGCCACGAGGTTGTCGTCGGGCTCGTTGAACGACCCCATGACCGGAATCTCCAGGCCGCGCGCCATGAAGGCCTCGCGCAGCGAATGGTTGATCGTGGCAATGTAGGGAGTGAGCAGCGCGATCTTTTTGGCACCCATCGCCTTGAAAGCAGCGAGCGCCGCTGTCACCGGGTCGGTAACCTTGACGCCGGGCATGACTTCGCGGACCCGCTTGGCCACCTGGCTCTCGCCGATCACCAGCGCGCCCGAGGTGCAGCCGAAGCCGATGACGTCGAAACGCACGTCCGGCAACAGGCCGACGGTGCCGGGAATGTCGGCTTCCATCTTGCGCAGATTGTCGGGCGTGATTTCGACCGGCGAATGCAGCCGCGCCTCGTAGAGCGCCACCCCGTCCGGCAGCGCGAAGCGGAACTCGTCCTCGATGGTCTGGTCGGTGCGCAGCACAAGCAGGCCGAGATTGGCCACTTCGCCGATACCGTTGTCGGTCTCGAAGGCGATGTTTTCGGTGTTCGAAACAAGGCCGGCCTGGCCGGTCGGCTGGGGTGCGATGGTCATGATGTGCTCTTCGTTCTTGTTGTCTGGCTTGACGCGTCAGCTGACGGCGGCGAGCCGCGGCTGGCCCTCGGCGGCCGGAGGCTCGCCACCAAGATAGAGATGGCGCATGGCCGGGTCGGCCAGCAGATCCGCCGCCTTGCCCTCGATCGCCACCTTGCCGAGGGAAAGCACGTAGGCGCGGTTGGCGACACCGAGCGCCTCGAAGGCGTTCTGTTCGACCATGACGATGCACATGCCGGTGCGGTCGCGAATCTCGGCGATGGCCGCGAACACCTCATGCATCATCAGCGGCGATAGGCCGGCCGATGGCTCGTCGAGCAACAGCACGCGCGGATTGGAGATCAGGGCGCGCGCCAGCGACAGGATCTGGCGCTCGCCGCCCGAAAGCGCCGAGGCCTTGCGCTCCTGCTTGGAGGCGAGCGAGGGGTATTGCGACATCAGTTCGGCATAGCGCGCAGCGCGCTCCGCTGCCGCCATATGGCGGGCGCCGAGCATGATGTTGTCGGCCACCGTCAGTGTCGAGAACACATTGTCGGTCTGCGGCACGAACCCCATGCGATGGTGGCGCACCTTGTCATGGACGGGCACCGCGCTGACATCGCGGCCCTCCATCTCGATGCCGCCGCCGCGCGGGCGGACGAAGCCGGCGATGCATTTGAGCAGCGTGGACTTGCCGCAACCATTGGGGCCGAGAATGGTGACGATCTCGCCGCCCGACGCGGTCAGGTCGATGCCCTGCAGGATGTCAGGACCATCGCCATAGCCGGCGCGCACATTGTTGACGCGGATCATGCCGACACCTTCTGCCTTGCGACCGACTTTCCGAGATAGGCTTCGACGACACGCTCGTTTTCGGTGAGCTCGCGCGGGGCGCAGTCGGCGATGATTGCGCCGCGATCGAGCACGATGCAACGGTCGCACAGTTCGCGGATGAAATGCATGTCGTGTTCGACCACCAGCATGGCGACGCCGCGCCTGTTGAAGGCCTTGAGCAGCTCGACCATGCGGCCGCGCAGCTGCGGGTGCACGCCGGCCGTCGGCTCGTCGAGGCACAAGAGCCTCGGCCGGGTGCGTAGGGCAATGGCGATGGAGAGCAGCTTCTTTTGCCCGCCCGACAGCGAACTCGCCGGCTGATGGGCGACGGCCTTCAGGGCGAACTGCTCGATCAGCTCGTCGGCTTCGGCATCGTCGCTGCCGCGTCCGATGAATGCGTCGAGCAGGCCTGCCCCGTCACGCGAGCCGGCACGCAGCACTTCGCGCACCGTCATGCGATGCGGCATCGACGGCAGCTGGAAGGTGCGCACCAGGCCCTGGCGGGCGATCTTGTGCGAAGGCTGGCCGCCGATGCTCTTGCCGAGGAACACGATCTCGCCGGCATTCGGCCGGGAGAAGCCCGAGACGATGTTGAGCAGGGTCGACTTGCCGGAGCCGTTCGGCCCGAGCAGGCCGACGATCTCGTCGGAGCCGATCTGGAAGCGCACATCCGACAGCACATGGTGGGCGCCGAACGCCTTGGCGATACGCTCGGCCCTGAGCACGGTTTCAGCCATTGCGCTTCTCCCCCACTCGTTCGGGAATGAGCCCCTGGGTGCGCCACATCAGGAAGGTGAGCAGGCCGCCGCCGACCAGCGTCAGGCGCATGGCGGCGACATATTCGGAGGGCAGGCCGAGCGCGTCCTTCACGAAGGGCACGAAGGCAAACAGGAACTGCATCAGGATGGCGCCGACGATGGCGCCGAAATGGTTGCCCGAGCCGCCAATGATGACCATCGCCCAGATCAGGAATGTCTCGGAGCTGACCAGCTGGTCAGGCCCGACGAAGGTGATGTAGTGGGCGAAGACGAAGCCGGAGGCCGCGGCCATGACGGCCGCGACCATCAGCGTCTGGGTCTTGAGGGCGGAGAGGTCGTAGCCGAGCGAGGCGGCAAGCTGCGGCTCCTCGCGCATCAGCTTGAGCGCCAGCCCGTAGCGGCTGGTGGTTAGCCGATTGCACAGCCACCAGGCGACAAAAAGCAGGACGATGCACAGGCCGAGCGTCATCAGCGGACCCAGCGGACGCGGCATGTCGCCGAAGATCAACGGGATGCCGCCGACGCCCTGTGCGCCGCCGGTCAGCCACGCCTCGTTGTTGGCGAGGATGCGCAGCACCTCGGCGACCGCCAGCGTGGCGATGCCCCAATAGTCGGCGCCGAGGTTGCGGCCGAGCCTGGCGAAGGCAACGGCGACGACAAGCGCGAAGATCACGCCGAGCGCGATGCCGGCGACCGGGCCGAGCTGGTTGGAGAAGGCGATGGAGGCGCCATAGGTGCCGCAACCAAACAGGATCACCTGGCCGAAATTGACCAGCCCGCCGAAGCCGACCTGCAGATTGAGGCTGAGTGCGAGCAGCCCGTAGAGGCAGGCCATGATCGCGACATGGATGAGGAACTCAAACACGCTTCACCTCCGAGACGAACAGGCCGTAGGGCTTGACCAGAAGCACGACGACGAGCAGCAGGAAGGATGCGGCCGTTGCATAGGCTGCAGGGATGAAAAGCATGGATTGGCCGAACAGCGGTCCGAAATTGACGTTGGTCACAAGCGTCTCGGCCGAGGCGATGACGACAGCGCCGACAGCTGCCCCCAGCGCATTGCCGAGCCCGCCGAGGATGGCTGCGGCGAAGACGGGCAAGAGCATGTCGAGGCCGAGCTGGGCACTCATCTCACCCTTCACCGAGAGGCCGATGCCGCCCAGCGCGGCCATGACGCCGGACAGGAAGACGACGGTGTTGGTGACCTTGCGGGTGTCGATGCCGGTGGCGCTGGCCAGCACCGAATTGGTGGCGGTGGCGCGCATGCAGCGGCCGAGATCTGTGCGGAAGAGGATGAGCGCGAAGGCGCCGATGGCAAGCGCGCTGATGCCGACCGAGATCAGCTGATGCTCGGTCAGCCGGGCGCCGAGGAAACGCAACGGTGGATTGATCTCCAGTTCGAAGCGCTGCGGGCGTGGTCCGGCGGTGACCAGGAAGACGGCGGAAAAAACCATGCTGAGCGCCAGCGAGCCGATCATGGCAATGGCCGAGCCGGCGGTCAGCAGGCGCTCGAAAACGACGACGTTGAGAACGACTGCGATGATGCCGACAAGTGCACAGGCAGTGATGGCAGCGACCACGAGAGGCAGCCCGGCCATCTGCAGGCCGAACGCCAGAAGCGCGCCGGTCGTCGCATATTGCACAAGTGCTACATTGGGAAAGCGGATCAGCGAATAGACGCTGCTCAACCCGATGGCGATCAGCGCCAGGTCGACCGCGCGGATCAGGACGTCGACGACAAACTGGACCATGCTCTTTTCTCGTAAGGGTAAGTCGGTGCAGCCGCGGGTGGCGGCTGCAAAAGGGCAGGCCCGGCGCCTGTGCATGAACCCGAAAATCGGAACCGATTTTCGGAAAGATCATGCACTTTTTCCAAGCGATACAGCGTCCCTTGCGCGTCCTTGAGGACCGCGGCGCTGTAGGTGCCGGCCTGCCCTAGAGACAGAGCGTCAGCGCTGCTGGACGCCGTCCTCGATCTTCAGCTTGAGATAGGGTTGGTTGGAACGCTGGCGGTCGGCGTCGAAGGTGATGTCGCCGGTAGCGCCCTTGTAGCCGTTGCCGATTTCCTTCAGGGCCGCGGTGATCGCCTTGGGGTCGGCCGAGCCGGCCTTGTCGATGGCAGCGGCGGCCATCATCACGGCATCGTAGCCATAGCCGTTGAAGCTGGTCTTGAAGGGCTCGCTGTACTTGGTCTTGTAGGCGGCCTCATAGGCAGCGCCATCAGGGCCGATGTAGTTGAGGTCGAGACCGTATTGTCCCTGCACGAACTTGGGATCGGCATCCGTGGTGCACATCGACAGGTAGATGGCGTACCACGGCGTCGCATTGAGGCCGAGCTCGAAGGACTCGCGATTGATGGTCGCGGCTTCCTTGCCATAGGCCGAGTAGACATAGACGTCGGGTGCGCCGCGCTCCATCTGCTGCAGCTCGCGGCGGTAGGTGGTCTGGCCCTCGGTGTACATGACGGTGGAGACGACCTCGCCGCCAAGCGCTGCAAAGGCCTTCTGGAACTGTTCGGCCACGCCCTGGCCATAGGCGTTGTTCGGCACGATCACCGCCGCCTTCTTCCACTTGTTGTCGACCACGTCCTGGGCGGCGAAGCCCGAGGAAACGTTGTCGAGGCCGATGAGCGAGAACGAGCCGTCGCCCAGCGCACGGATCTTGCCGCTGGAGGAGCCGATGTTGAGATGCACGCGGCCTTCCTGCACCAGGTACTGGCCGACCGGAATGGTGATGCCCGAGGAGTATTCACCGATCACCACCGGCACCTTGTCGACGGTCACCAGCTTCTTGGCGGCGTCGAGCGCGGATGGTGCGCGGCCGCCTGAATCCTCGACGATGACGCGCAGCTTCTGGCCGCCGAGCACGCCGCCCTTTTCATTGATCTGGTCGACCGCCAGTTCGATGCCGCGGCGCTGGTCGTCGCCGAGCGTGGCGCTGGCGCCCGACAGCGGCAGGACAGCGCCGAGCACCACTTCCTGGGCCAATGCGGGCATGCTGGTCAGGGCAAGACAGGCGGCAGCCAATAGGGCTTTGTGCATTTTCATCTCCATTGTTTCGTTGTCGGCCGGGCCGCTACGTGGCGCCCGGTCCCCTCTTATCGACGATATGTAGACACAGAACTTTTCATAAGTGAATACACATAATGATGCACTTGTGAGTTTTGTGAAGGCGGCCGGCGGATTCCTTGAAATTCTATGGTGTCGGTGCTGGAAGTAGGAGCAGGTCAGCGTCTGCCTGGGTGCGCCTTTTTCGGTGCGCCAAGACAGCACTGTGTGCTTGTTGTCCGGGTGGAGGTATTGGGCCAGATCGCCCCTGCTAACGCCGGGCGCAGAGATGCACGAGGCTCTGCCTGCCACACGTTTTGCGGGGAGGAAGCTGCCGGCCGCCCTCCCCTCACCGCTCCCGTCACCTACTCGGCGGCGATCGGCAGGGATTGTTGTGACGCAATCTGGGTCAGTTGAACCCATCTGGCCCGTGCTTTTTCGATGCTGCGCTCCTTGACGGGACCGTAGCCGCGGATCTCCTCCGGCACCTCGGCGATGGCGAGAGCCGTCGCGTGGCTCGCCGGTGTCAGGCTCGCAAGCGCTGCCTCGACAAGGCTGCGGTATTCGCCGACCAGGGCACGCTCGGTACGACGCTCGGCGCTGTAGCCGAACGGATCGAGGGCAGTTCCGCGCAGCCGCTTGAATTTCGCCAGCACGCCGAAGGCATTCATCATCCAGGGCCCGAACGTCATCTTGGCGGGTTCGCCGGTGTTGGGGTCTTTCCTGGCCAGCAGCGGCGGCGACAGGTGGAAGGTCATCTTGCCCTCACCGTCGAAGGTTTCGGTGAGTTGCTTGCGGAAGGTCCCGTCGGAATAGAGCCGCGCCACCTCATACTCGTCCTTGTAGGCCATCAACTTGAACAGATGACGGGCGACGGCCTCGGACAGTTTGCCCTCTGCGCCCATCACCGCCTTTTCGCGAGCCCGCGCCCGGTCGACGAAATCCAGATAGGCCTGGGCATAGCGGCGGTTCTGGTAGGCGGTGAGGAAGTTGATGCGCCGCGCCACCGTCTCGTCGAGTGATTGCGAGGCGACACGGTGGCCGAGCGGCGAGTTGGCCTGGGCCCTGGGCAGCAGGGCGTCGACGGCCTGTCGGTCGGCTGCGGCGAGCCGGCCGAGGCGGAACGCGGTGCGGTTCATCTCGACAGCAGCACCGTTGAGCTCGAGCGCCTTGTCGATGCTTGTCGACGCCAGCGGGATCAACCCGCGCTGCCAGGCGTATCCGACCATGAACAGATTGGTGCCGATGGAATCGCCTAGAAGCTGCGTCGCGATCTGGGTGGCGGCGACGGTCTCGACCTGGTCCGCGCCGGCGACCTCCTTGACCACTCCCGCGAGCCCCAGGCCCTGGACGCGGAAATTGGGGTCGCGGATGAAGGCGCCGGTGATCGTCTCCTCTGAATTGAGCAGCACACGCGTCTTTCCATTGGCAATGGCACCGAGCGCTTCCTTGCCGGCGGCGACGACGAGGTCGCAGCCGAGCACGACGTCGGCCGACCGCGACGAGATGCGCACCGCGTGCAAGTCGTCGGGCGTCGGCGCAAAGCGCAGGTGCGTCGTCACCGGTCCGCCCTTCTGCGCCATGCCGGCCATGTCGAGCGTCGAGCAGCCCTTGCCCTCGAGATGGGCGGCCATGGCGAGGATCGCGCCGATGGTGATGACGCCGGTGCCGCCGACGCCGGTGACCAGCATGTTCCACGGGCCTTCAAGGACGAAGGGCGCGGGTTCAGCGATCGGCCTAGCCGCGACCGTCTTCGGATCGACATTTCTCGGCTTGCGCGGCCTCACGCCCTCGACGGTGACGAAGGAAGGACAAAAACCCTTCACGCAGGAAAAATCCTCGTTGCAGGAGGATTGGTCGATGCGACGCCTGCGCCCGAACTCGGTGTCGACAGGCGTGACCGACAGGCAGTTCGATTTCTTTGAGCAATCGCCGCAGCCTTCGCAAACCAGTTCGTTGATGATGACGCGGCGCTCGACACGCGGCTTGGGGTCGCGCTTGCGGCGTCGGCGCTTTTCGGCAGCGCAAGTCTGGTCGTAGACGATGCCCGACACGCCCTCGACCTCGCGCAATTCGCGCTGCACGGCATCGAGTTCGTCGCGGTGGTGGATCGAGACATTGGCCGCGAACGGCTCCTGCCCCTGGTACTTCTCGATGTCGTCGGAGACGACGGCAATGCGCTCGACGCCCTCGGAGCGAAGCTGGTGGGTGATGCGCTGCGGGTTGAGGGTGCCGTCATGGCGCTGGCCGCCGGTCATCGCCGTCGCGTCGTTAAACAGGATTTTATAGGTGATGTTGACCCTGGCTGCGACCGCTGCACGGATGGCGAGCAGGCCGGAGTGGAAATAGGTGCCGTCGCCGAGGTTCTGGAAGACATGGCGGGTCGGCACGTAAGGTGCCTGGCCGATCCAGTTGGCCCCCTCCCCTCCCATATGCGTGTAGGTCGCGGTGTTACGCTCCATCGCCTGCGACATCCAGTGGCAGCCGATGCCGGCAAGCGCCCGGCTGCCGTCGGGCACGCGCGTAGAAGTGTTGTGTGGGCAGCCCGAGCAGAAATAGGGTGTGCGCTGCACAGGCGCGAGGCTGGCAAGCTTGGCGCCGTCGACATCGGCCAGCCGGCCGATGCGCTCGACCAGGTCGCGATCTTCGAGCCAGGGCAGGATGCGAGCGGCAATGGCGCGGGCGATCTGGATGGCGGTGAGATCGTCATGAGCCGGCAAAACGATACGGTTCTCGCCGTCGCGCTTGCCAAAGATGCGTGGCCGCCGGTCGGCCGGCATGTTGTAGAGGATGTCCTTGACCTGGCCCTCGAGCAGCGGCCGCTTTTCCTCGACGATCAGAAGCTCCTCCAGCCCTGCCGCAAAGGCTGCAATGCCTTCTGGCTCGAGCGGCCAGACCATGCCGACCTTGTAGACCGACAGGCCGAGCTCGATGGCGCGTTTTTCGGAGATGCCGAGTTCGTCGAGCGCCTGGCGCACGTCGAGATAGGACTTGCCGGTCGTGACGATGCCGAGCCGGCGGCGCGGGCCGCCGATTGCGACACGGTCGAGCCGGTTGCTCCTGGCAAAGGCCAGTGCGGCCGGCAGCTTGAAATTGTGCAGCCGTCGCTCCTGCTCCTGCGGGCTGTCGGGCCAGCGAATGGAGAGCCCGTCAGCGGGCATGTCGAAATCGCCAGGTATGGTGAAGGCGAGGCGCTCGCTGGCAACAACGATCGAGGCGGACGAGTCGACCGTCTCGGCGATCAGCTTGAGCGCCGTCCAGCAGCCTGAATAGCGCGACAGCGCCCAGCCATAGAGGCCATAGTCGAGGATCTCCTGCACGCCGGCAGGATTGAGCACCGGGATCATCGCGTCCATCAGCGCATATTCGCTCTGGTGCGAGGTGGTCGAAGATTTGCAGGTGTGGTCGTCGCCGGCAAGCAACAGCACGCCACCATGCGGGGCCGAGCCGGCGAGATTGCCATGCCGGAAGGCATCGCCCGAGCGGTCGACACCCGGCCCCTTGCCGTACCACATGGAAAAGACGCCCTGCTTGTTGGCCTTTTCGAGCAGGTTGATCTGTTGGGTACCGAGCACCGCCGTTGCGGCAATATCTTCATTGAGCCCGGTCTGGAAGCGAATGTCGGCGGACGCCGCGAATTTGCGCGCCTGCCCGAATGCCTGGTCGATGCCGCCGAGCGGCGAGCCGCGATAGCCGGTGACGAAGCCGGCCGTATCGAGGCCGGTGGCGCGATCACGCCAGCGCTGCACCATCGGCAGGCGCACCAGCGCCTGGGTGCCGGTGACGAAGATGCGCCCGTCTTCCAGCAGATACTTGTCGTCGAGCGATACTGCTGGAAGGGCCATGCCGATCTCCTGAGGCTGTTGTCGCTGCCCGGCATACCGGAGCGACGCAGACGAACGTCGAAGTCTGTTCTTATGTAAATCCATTACTGTATACACATTCGGACGTCAAGATCGGGAACACTCGGCTCCGGGCATCGACGCGGGGTGCGTCGCCAACGAGGCGTTGCAACGGTTTTGTGAAACACAGAGGTCAGACGGCTGACGTTTCGCCGCGAAATCCGATGCCATTTCGGAAAGCGCGCAGGTTGGAGCGTTCGTCCGACGCTCCAAGATTTGCCCGCTGGCCGGCCCGCTTATTCTGTTACGACCAGGTGGTTCACGCAGTATGCGCGGCGCTTGTCGTGTCGTTATCGGCCTTGGCCGACAGGCCTTGCCGGTGCACCCACCACAGTTGTGGAAGCGGCGACATCGTGAAGCACGACGGAGTTGGCGCCGATGCGCGCGTGGTCGCCGATCCTGACGCCGCCCAGAATCTTGGCGCCGGCGCCTATGTCGACATGGTCGCCGACCCACGGCACATCAGGATTGTCTCGTATGCCGAGCGTCACCTGCTGGAAGATCATGCAGTTTACGCCGATTCGGACCTCGGGATGAATGACGATGCCGTTGGGATGGGGCATGAGAAGCCCGCCGCCCAGCTGCGTGTTCAACGGGATCTCGGCACCCGTGACTATAGACCAGAAGTGGTGTCGCAGCACCGCCAGTCGCCGCACCAGCCCGGCCAGCAAGCCGCCGGATGATCTGGCGTGCTGGTAGGCGCGGATGCTGGCCAGAAGCGAACGGGACGGGTCCCATTGCCAGAAGGACTTTTTCTCGCGCGTCCAATCCGGCTGCATCGGGGCCTCCGATGGCAAGCGGTCCCCCAGTTCCTTCGCCTCAGCCAATGTCGACTCCACCCCAGCCTGTCCTGCCGCCAGCATGACAGATATGGCCGCTCCATCAAGCGGGGCGTGAGGCCCCTCCCCGTCAGGCGATCTCGATGACGACGCGACCGCGGATCTGGCCGGCGAGGATCCTGTTGGCGAGTTCGGGCAACTCACCCATCTTGTGGACTTCGGTCATCGCGGCGAGCCTGGTCTTGTCCAGGTGGTCGGCGAGTGTCTGCCACGCCCGCCTGCGCTTCGGCATCGGCGCATAGACGGAATCGACGCCGATCAGCGTCACGCTGCGCAGGATATGCGGCATCACGGTTCCGGGCAGGTCGGCGCCGCCGGCGAGGCCGCAGGCGGCGACTGCGCCGCCATAGACGGTCTGCGCCAGCACGTTGGCGAGCGTCGTCGAGCCGACCGAATCCACCGCACCGCTCCAACGCTCCTTCTGAAGCGGGCGGACCTCGGCTGCGAGTTCAGCACGATCGAGGAAGGAGGTCGCGCCGAGTGAGCGAAGATAGTCGTGGGTCTCGACCCGGCCGGTCGAGGCGGTGACGAGGTAGCCTTTCGCGGCGAGCAGGCTGACCGCCGTCGAGCCGACGCCGCCGGCTGCACCCGTCACCAGCACCTCGCCCCTGCCCTTTTCGATCGCGCCCCAATCCTCCAGGGCGTCGACACAGAGAGCCGCCGTATAGCCGGCGGTGCCGATCGCCATCGCCTGTTCCATGGTGAAGCCATCGGGCAGAGGCAGTAGCCATTCGGGCTTGAGGCGCTGGAAGCGCGAATAGGCGCCCCATTCGGTTTCGGACATGCCCCAGCCATTGGCGACGATCTTGTCGCCCGGCTTCCAGTTCGGCGAGCGCGACTCGACCACCGTGCCGGCGATGTCGATGCCCGCGACCATCGGCAGGCGGCGGGCGATGCGGCCCTTGCCTGAGATGGCAAGGCCGTCCTTGTAGTTCAGGCTGGAATAGCTGATTTCGACCAGTACGTCGTTGTCGGGCAGGTCGGACATGGCGATCTCGCGGAAACCTGCCCGTGGCTTGCCCTCGACATCCTCGATCATCAATGCGGTGAAGCTGGCGGTCATGGCAAGGCTCCGTTTGTCTGCAGGCGGTCGCGGGTGGCGCCGTCAGGCCGAGGACAACATGGCTTGGTGTGCTACCGCAACCCTACTAGAGTCGACTGACAAAGCAGGAGGGGCGGCGGCGCCGTTCGAAAATTCATGGCCACCCCAAAAGATCTGGTTCTCGCGGCACTCGCATCCAGGATTGACCGGACCGCAATCCTCACCGGCAACGACATCGATGCCCGCTATCGCGAGGATCTCGCGGGCAAGCCGGGGGCAAGTCCGGAACTTGTGTTCCGGCCGCGCACGACGTTGGATATGTCCGCCATGCTCTCCGCTTGCAATGCCGCCGGCCTGCCGCTGGTCGTCCAGGGTGGTCGCACCGGCCTGTCGGGCGGCGCACGCGTGCTCGCGGGCGAGGCGGTGATGTCGCTTGAGCGCCTGACCGAGCTCAGCGAGGTCGACACCGTCTCCGCCTCCATCGTCGCACAGGCAGGCGTGCCGCTGCAACTGGTGCAGGAGCGTGCCGATGCGGCCGGCCTCATGTTCGGTGTCGATATCGGTGCGCGCGGCACGGCGACCATCGGCGGCAACATCGCCACCAATGCCGGCGGCATCCGGGTCCTGCGTTACGGCAGCTCCCGCGCCCAGGTGCTGGGACTGGAGGCGGTGCTTGCCGACGGCACGGTGCTGTCGTCGCTGAAGGGCCTGGCCAAGGACAATTCAGGCTACGACCTGAGCCAGCTCTTGATCGCCAGCGAAGGCACGCTTGGCGTGGTGACCCGCGCCTGCCTGAGGTTGCATCCGAAGCCGGTCACCCAGGCCGCCGCCTTCTGTGCCCTGCCCTCGCTGGACGCTGCGCTCGCTTTGCTTGCGATGCTGCGCGGGCGGCTGGGAAACCTGCTGTCCGGCTTCGAGGTCATCCTCAATCCGCTGATGGAGGAGATGGTTTCTCATCTCGGCCTGCAGGCGCCTCTGGCGCTGACTTCGCCCGTCTATGTGCTGACCGATATCCAGGGCATGATGCCAGGCCTCGACGAGGAAGCGTTCACGGAAGCTCTGTCGCAGGCACTTGAAGACGGGATGGTCGAGGATGTGATTCTGTCGCAGTCGGAACGCGAGTTCGACGCGTTGTGGTCGCTGCGCGAGGATTGCAACACCTTTCTGTTCGGCATCGAGGCGATGCTCAGTCTCGACGTCAGCGTGCCGCTGCCGAAGATGTCGGCATTCGTCGAGGCGGCACTGGCGGCCCAGGCCAAGGCCGATCCCGAGGCGAGGAGCTACATCTTCGGCCACCTCGGCGATGGCAACCTGCACTACACGGTCAAGACCGATGCCTATGACGTGGTGACGGACGCGGTCTTCGGCTGCGTGGCGGCCGTTGGCGGATCGATCTCGGCCGAGCACGGCATCGGTCTCGACAAGAAGCCTTGGCTGCATCTGACGCGCAGCCCGGACGAACTGTCGGCGATGCGACGGTTGAAACACGCGCTCGATCCAAACGGCATCCTCAATCGCGGCCGCATCTTCGACTGATCAGCGGTTACGGATCGCGGCGATGAATCGATGGCGTTCCATCGATTCATAAGTCTCATTGGACGGTGGTGTCGCTGCGGGCGATTCTCCTGTGTATGGAACCGTCCTCGACCACGCTGCACCTCGAACGCATCGACGCCAGCCGCAACATGGCGCGGTTCTACCGCCTATCGGTGGAGCCGTCTTTGTTCGGCGACGCGGCGCTGGTTCGCGAGTGGGGCCGCATTGGCACCCTTGGTCGTCGGCGGCTTGACCTGTTCGCCGATGCCTCCTTGGCGGGACAGGCGCTGCGAAGGCTATCTGTTGCCAAGCTGCGGCGCGGTTATCGGGATGTCGGTTGACAGCTGTCAACGCGTCGCGCCGATCTGTTCGGCAATGCAACGAGCCATGTCCGGCAAGCTTTGTTTCGGTGCCGTCCAAATGGTTAATTCGTGTTAACTATAAACAAGTTGACTCGACTCGGGCTCTCCAGCACCCTTGTTACGGTAAATCATCGTAATTCGATGCGTACGGCGTAACCACGAAATCCCTCCGTTATCCACGGCCTGACACGTAGAAATTGGCGAAGGCGTAACCCGGATTCGGATTCCGCGGCGAATCGGCGCATAAACAGGAGCAAGGCTTAAGCGGTGCGTCGCCAGACGAATGCCGCACGGGCCGAAAGGGGACTAGAGACTTGCTAGGGGCAGTTCAGACACAGGCGATCCATGCCGGTGAGGAACCGGAGGTCGTGGCGACCGACCGGGCTATTGCGCGGGACGCAGAGATGTTGTCGGCGCAGTTGCAGGCAATGCGCGACCGGCTGTTTTCGCCGAGTTCCAAGAAGGCTCTGCGCAAATTTTCGAGCGGCGAGGCTGCCCGACTGATTGGCGTTTCCGACGGCTATCTGCGCCAGCTCTCGATCGCGGGCGAGGGACCGCAGCCTGAGACGGGGGCCGGAGGCCGCCGCTTTTATGCACTCGATGATATCAATGCCTTGCGCCGGCATCTCGCCGAGCAGAACCCCTCCAAGGGCCGCCATTACCTGCCGCGCCGCGACGAAGGCCGCGGCGAGCATCTGCAGGTGATCGCCGTCACCAACTTCAAGGGCGGTTCGGGCAAGACCACGACCAGCACGCACCTCGCCCAGCATCTGGCGCTGGCCGGCTACCGCGTGCTCGCCATCGATCTCGATCCACAGGCGTCGATGTCGGCGCTGTTCGGCTACCAGCCGGAGCTCGACCTCAACGGCAACGACACGCTTTATGGCGCGATCCGTTATGACGACGAGCGCCGGCCGTTGGCCGACATTATCCGTCGCACCTATTTCGACGGGCTCGACCTGATCCCGGGCAATCTCGAGCTGCAGGAGTTCGAGCACACGACGCCGCAGATGCTGGCGGCACGCCAGGCCGGCGACGGCAAGCCTATGTTCTTCGCCCGGGTGCAGGCCGCACTGCAGACGGTGGCCGACGACTACGACGTGGTGGTCATGGACTGCCCGCCGCAGCTCGGCTTCCTGACCCTGTCGGCGCTGTGTGCGGCAACTTCCGTGCTGGTGACCATCCACCCGCAGATGCTCGACGTGGCATCGATGAGCCAGTTCCTGTTCATGACCGCCGACCTTTTGTCGGTCGTGCGCGAGGCCGGCGGCGAGCTGAACTTCGACTTCATGCGTTATCTGATCACCCGCTACGAGCCCAATGATGGGCCTCAGACGCAGATCGTCGGTTTCCTGCGCTCGCTGTTCGGCGACCGCGTGCTGACGGCGCCGCTGGTCAAGTCGACGGCGTTCTCGGATGCCGGTCTCACCAAGCAGACGCTCTACGAGGTGGCGCGCGAGAGCTTCAGCCGCGCCACCTACGACCGCGCCATGGAGTCGTTGACAGCTGTCAACGGCGAGGTCGAAGGCCTTGTTCTCAAGGCCTGGAACAGGGCGGCGTGAGGAGGCGGGCATGGCATTGAACCGCAAGGACCAGCTCAGGGCTCTGTTCGGCGCCGGCGACCCGCCTGCAGCTCCGGCGGAGCCGCTTGATCGCGCCCCGGAAACGAAGTCGGCCGAGCCGGAGGCAGCGCGTCCGCGTAGCGCGTCCGGGGCGGTCAAGGCCATGGGCCTGTCGCTCGGTGGGCTGTCCAAGGAGATCGAGGAGGCGCGCAGACTCAAGGAAAGCCTCGATGGCGCCGAGCGGGTCTCGAAGATCGACGCCGCGCTGATCGACACCTCCTTCGTCACCGACCGCCTCGATCATGGCGGCAAAGACGAGGAGTTCGAGGCGCTGGTGGCGAGCATCCAGCAATCGGGGCAGCAGGTTCCGGTGCTGCTCCGGCCGCATCCCGACAAGCAGGGGCGCTACCAGACGGCCTATGGCCATCGCCGCGTGCGCGCCGCAGGGCGGCTTGGCGTGCCCGTTCTGGCGATCGTCAGGCAGCTCTCCGACATCGAGCTGGTGCTTGCCCAGGGCAAGGAAAACAGCGAGCGCCGTGACCTTTCCTTCATCGAGCGGGCGCTGTTTGCCCATGAGCTGATTGCACGCGGCTTCGAGCGTGGTGTCGTCCAGGACGCGCTGTCACTGCACAAGGCCGAGATGACGCGCTTCCTGCAGGTGGTTGAGGCCGTTCCCGAATACATCGTCCGCGCCATCGGCGCTGCGCCCAAGATCGGTCGCCCGCGGTGGATGGCGCTGGCCGATCTGCTCAAAGGCGAGGCCGCTTTGGTCAAATCCAACGACGAAGTGGCCAGCGAGCGCTTCCGCGCCGCTTCGAGTGACGAGCGTTTCAACATGCTGTTCATGCGCCTTCAGCGCAAAGGAATGGCGGTTGGCAGTTCAGCCCGCGAAATCCGTGACGGGAAGGGCAGGGCGGTGGCCCAGCTGACCATGTCCAAAGGCAAGGCGCGGGTCGATTTCGTGGATAAATATGGCGACGGGTTCGACGATTTTCTGGACGAGGAGCTGCCCAAGCTGTTGGAAAGGTTCAGCGGGGTCAGCGGCAACGTGGCCGGCGAACGTTAGTTTTGTCCACACCTGGCCGAATCGGGCGCATGATCACGGTCATCGCCCCGGCCGATGTGGAGCGTGCTGAGTAAGAGTTAGATGCGTAAGGGATTGGGAAAAGAAGGATAACCGGCAAGAAAAAGGCCCCCGAAACGTCGCCATTCCGGAAGCCCTCATCAATGTAGCGATTGTGAGAGAATCATTTCCGGGCCGACTTGTCAACCGCTGGACACGTTCCGGAAGGTCTTTGGCTTGCCTCCGATTGAGGTAAACGAGGAAATGATCGAGCACATCTCGACGACGCCCTTTGGGCGGCGGTCGTTGACGCGTGCCATGATGGCAGGGCAAAGGGCCGCAGAAAGCTGCGCGGCTGGGGCCAGTGCCAACAAGTGGCAGGTCTTCAGGGCCGTTTGCGAAGCCAAGGCCATGCTGGGCGCCAGCGATCGCGCCCTGGCCGTCTTGAACGCGCTGCTGAGCTTTCACCCCGACACGGATCTCGTGGAAGGGGAGGGGCTGGTGGTGTTTCCATCCAACGCACAGCTTGCCTTGCGGGCCCATGGCATGGCGCCGGCGACGCTCAGGCGGCATCTGGCCGTGCTGGTCGATTGCGGCCTTGTGGTTCGCCGCGACAGCCCCAATGGCAAGCGTTACGCCCGCAAAGGCGTTGACGGCGAGATCGAGCAGGCCTTCGGCTTCGACATGACGCCGCTTCTGGCGCGCGCCGCGGAATTCGAACGCCTGGCGGAGACCGTGCGTGCCGAGCGGCGGGCGCTTCTGCTGGTCAGGGAGCGCATCACCATTCTGCGCCGGGACATCGGCAAGATGATCGCCTTTGGCCTCGAGGAGGGCATTGCGGCCGACTGGCAGCGCCTGCACATTGAATTCCGGCAGATCGTGGGTGCCATCCCGCGTACGGCGAGCCGCCTGGAGCTGGAGCCTATTGCTGCGGAGCTTGCGGTTTTGGCCCAGGAGGTGCGCAAGGCATTGGAAAGCCACGTTAAAACTGAAGAAATAAGCGCCAATGAGTCTCATTCTGAGCGCCACATACAGAATTCAAATCCACAACACCTTGATATTGAACCCGGCCTCGACAAAGGCCACGGGACGACCGCCGAGCCAAAACTGGAGATGAAGAACCAGCCGCCAACGGGATATCCGCTTGGCATGGTGCTGCGTGCCTGCCCCGATATTGCGGATTATGCCCGAAACGGAATTTCCGGCTGGGGCGAGCTGGTGGAAACGGCAAATCTGGTGCGCGGCGCCCTTGGCGTCAGTCCGGATGCATGGGATCAGGCCTGCGAGGCAATGGGGGCGGTGGATGCCGCGATCATGGTGGCAGCGATGCTGCAGAAGGGCGAGGCGATTTCCAGCCCCGGCGGCTATCTGCGCAGCCTGACCGCCAAGGCACGATCGGGCGAATTCTCGATCGGCCCGGTGCTGATGGCCCTGCTGCGGGGCAGGGGAGGGGTCCAGGCCAAGGCGGGGTGAGTGTCAGTGGAGCTTTGACAGCTCCGCCGCAGCCGCCGTCAGCGGCATGGCCTCTACATCGTGGGGCAAAGGAAATGTTTCCGTGCCCGGGTAGATGAGGATGCGGCGGTCGGGCTTGATGTCTTCGCTCGCCATGTGAAAACCTTTCTCGACTTTGGGCGACAGGCTGCGCTTGATCTCGATGGCCCAGACGGCGGCGCCCGGCAGGGTAAGCAGGACGTCGATTTCGGCCCCGGCCGAGGTCCGATAGAAGTTCATCTGCGTGCCTGAAGGGGCGGCGGCCGACAGGGTTTCGATGACAAAGCCTTCCCAGCTGCCGCCGGCGACGGGATGGCCGAGGAGCTGTTCTTGCGTTCCGAGCCCGAGAAGCGAATGGGTGAGGCCGCTGTCGCGCACATAGACCTTGGGCGACTTGACCAGGCGCTTGGAAACATTGGCGTGCCAGGGCTCGAGGCGGCGGACAAGCAGCAGGTCGACGAGGAGGTCGAGATAGGACGCGACCGTCTTGCCGTCGATGCCGAGCGCGCGGGCGAATTCGGCTGCATTGAGCAGGCCGGACTGGTGGTGGGCGAGCATGGTCCAGAAGCGGCGCAGGGTTTCGGCCGGAATACGCGGGCCGAGCATCGGGATGTCGCGCTCAAGGTAGGAGCGGATGAAATCCTGTCGCCAACGCAGGCTGGCGCGATCGTTGGCGGCGAGAAAGCTCTCGGGAAAGCCGCCGCGAACCCAGAGCGTCGAGATATCCTGGGGCGGAACTTCGAGGCCGTCGAGCGGGTGCATCTCTAGATAGGCGATGCGCCCGGCAAGCGTTTCGCTCGATTGCTTCATCAGGTCGATGGAGGCCGAGCCGAGCAAAAGAAAGCGCCCCGTGCGCAATCCGCTGCGCCGGCCACGGTCGATCAGCCCGCGCAGGTTCTGGAACAGGCCGGGAAGGCGGTGGACTTCGTCGAGGATGACGAGCTTGTCTTCATGGCCGGCAAGGTAGAGCTCGGGCTCGGTCAATTTGGTGCGATCGGCATCGGATTCGAGATCAAGGTAGATCGAGGGCCGTGTCTCGGCGATCTCCAGCGCAAGCGTGGTCTTGCCGACTTGGCGCGGGCCCAGCAAGGCCACGGCAGGCGAGCTGTCGAGCAATTCGAGGACTTCAGGGGTAATTCTGCGCGTAATCATCCTTGCATTTATGGAGTCCGATTCCGTATTTGCAAGGAAAAACTCAGTTGCAGTAAGACCGACCGGCAGGCTTTGCTGGTGTTGCATGCGCAGAACGCTACCGGGCGGTCAGGGCAGGGGAGGAAGCCAGGGTTCTGCATGCACCAGCTTTGGTGGCCCCCCAGGCAGAGCCCCCGCATTTTATTGTTCCAAAGCGTTCTCTTCGAACAGCGGAAACGGCCCGATCTTGCAGTCTCGGTGCAATTCTCGCCGGAAAACCGCTTCGCTCTTGCGCTGGAATTGCTCTAGAGCCCGCTTGCCTTGGTCAGGTTGACACGGAAACGGTCGCGGCGGCGCTGGTATTTGCGGGTCATTTCGGCGCTGGCGTGGCCGAGCTGTTTCTGTACGTAACGCTCTTCAATCTCGGCCGACGAGGCGAGGCCAGCCCGCAGCGAATGGCCGGCAAACAGCTTGCCGCGTTCGACCTCCGTGAGGTCGCCGCGCACGCCGGCGGCAAGGGCCGCGCGCTTGACCAGACGGGCGACCTCCTGGTCGTTGAGCCTGTCGGGGCCGACCTTCTTGCCCTGTCCCGTCACACGGCGGAACAGCGGACCATGGGCGATGCGGGCGAACTCCAACCACGTGCCCAGCGCAATGACAGGGCAGGTGGCGTCGGACGAACCGCGGCCGATCTCGACCTCTCGCCAGCCGGTCTTGCCTCTCAAGGTCACCAGCAAGCCCTTGTTGGGAAAGAATTCTATCCAGCCGCGGCCGTCCTCTGTCTGATCGCGGCCGCAATCGAGGCCGACGATCTCGGAGCGGCGCAGGGCACCTGCGAAGCCGACCAGCAGCATAGCGCGATCGCGCAGGCCGCGCAGGCTGGCTCGATCCAGCGTTTCCAGCATGGCGATCAGGTCCTCGGGCAGGATCGCTTCCTTCTGCCGGGGCGGCTGGGCATGGGCGTTGCGGATGCCGGTCATGACGGTGGCGATGGCGCGATGCTTCCTGTCGAGCGCAAGGCCGCGTTGGGCATAGTTCCAAGTAAGCGATGACAGGCGGCGTTCGATGGTCGAGACGGCATCCTTGTGGCCCGTGGCCTCTGCGGCGGTGCTTCTGGCACTGGCTGAACCTGATGCACAGGCTGTGATGTAGAGCCCCACCAATTCGGGATCAGGCGGCAGCGGGGTAAAACCCTGGCGGTCGAGCCAGTTGCCAAAATGCTTCCAGTCGGCGGCATAGGCGCGGCGGGTGTTTTGCGAACTCGCCGCCTCGACATAGGCGCGGGCGCGCTCGGCGAGCGCATCGAGCTGAGCCGGAAGCCGGCCGGACGAAGCAGGCCCGACGAGCGGCAGAGCAGGGGAGGGAGCCACGCCATGCACGGCTTCTGGCTCCGCCACAGCTTCCATGTGCTGCCCCATCGCCATCACGACGTCGATGATATCGGGCAAATCTTCGTCAGGAGTGCCGTCGGAATCGTGCTTGTCGACCAAAATGGCGTTTCCAGACATGCTCTCTCGTCGAGCGGAGTGCTGCTCAATACGGTTGTCGGATTGCCGGGTTTCATGAGACTCCGGATTGTTTGTTGTCAATGGTTTGTCCGTGACGCCATTGTGAGACTGAATCGGGGTTATTGAGACTGGCGATAAAACTGAGTCGGAATTTGTGAGACCAGATTGCAGCCAACCGGCGAAGCTGTCCACGGATCCCGACACCGGGCATGTAAACGTCGTAGAATTGGAGGTCATTATGGCAACTAAACCGAGGTTCAAGAGCGATGCCTTCGAGGCTATCCATAGCTCGGCCAACGCAATGTACAAAGTCGGAACGATCGACAAGGCGACGATGCGCAGTTTTGACGAAAGCTGTCTGACGACGCCGAACCTCGAACCCGATGAGATCAAGACGCTGCGCGAGAGCCACCACGTAAGCCAGCCGGTGTTCGCGCGCTATTTGAACACGTCGGAATCGACGGTGCAGAAGTGGGAAACCGGCGCCAAGCGGCCGAGCGGCATGGCCCTGAAGCTGCTGGCCATTGTCCGGAAGCACGGGTTGCAGATCCTGCAATAGGCGCTGGATAGCTTCCGGGTCATGAGCCTTCGGCGGAGCTGCCTTGTCGATGACGTAATTCTGCAATCGATTCGGGGTTATTGAGACTGACCTCGAAGGTGAGTCGGCGTTTGTCAGACCAGCTTCGGCCAGACGCGAGGTTGCCCCGTGGATCATGACGACGCCGATCCCGAGAGATGGGCCGAAGCCCGGCGGCGGGCGGAGATCCTGTCGAAAATGCCGTCGCGACCAGGCGACGTGGATGTCGGCGATGCGATGGCTGCGCTCGGGATCAGCCGGGCAACGCTGTTTCGCTGGCTGAAGCAGTTCCGCAAGGATGACCGCACAAGCGCGCTGTTGCCGCGTCGACGCGGCCCGGATGCGGGCATGCAGCCGCTGGAGCCGACAGTGCTCGCCATTGTCGAAAAGCATTTCCAGAAACTCTATGCCACTCGGCGAAAGCCCACACGGACGCGCTTTCAGCGCGAGGTGGCGGCGGATTGCCGAATGGCGGGATTGCAACCGCCCTCCATTCGCCGGCTCGGGCGCTGGCTTGCCATGCATGATCAGGCTGACCTCCTGCGTCGCCGCGAAGGTGCCAAAAGATCCGAGCCGGTTTTCCTGGCGACGCCGGGCGGACTGGAGGCCACAGCACCGCTCCACATCGTGCAGATCGACCACACCAAGGTCGACGTCACCGTGGTCGATCCGGTGACGCGGTTGCCGATCGGCAGGCCGACGCTGACGCTGGCCATCGACGTCAACACTCGGATGGTCATGGGGTACTATCTGTCGCTGGAAGCGCCGTCTCTCACGGTCGTGGCGCTGTGCCTGACCCATACGGTGATGGACAAGACTGGCTGGCTGGCTTCGCGCGGCATCGCGGCCGACTGGGCCGCGCATGGCATTCCCAGGACCATTCATGTCGACAACGGCGCCGAATTCCATGCGCGGGCCTTCGAGCGCGCCTGCGCCGAGCACCGCATCGACCTAACCTACCGCCCACCCGGCACGCCGCGCTTCGGCGGCCATATCGAACGGTTGATCGGCACGATGATGGGGGCGGTGCATCTCATTCCCGGCTCGCATTTCTCCAACATTCGCGAACGCGGCGATCTCAACCCGGAAGCCGAGGCGGTGATGACGCTGCGCGAACTTGAAACCTACCTCGCGCTGGAAATCGTTGGGTCCTACCATGCACGCATCCACAAGACCCTCGATCTGCCGCCGGCAACGGCCTGGCGAACCCGGATCGTCGAGGACACGGTGCGGATGCCGTCCGATCCACGGCAATTCCTGATCGATTTCCTGCCGTTCGAGGAGCGCACGCTGCAGCGCGACGGGCTGCATCTGTTCCATATCCGCTACTGGTCGGATGAGTTGCGCTGGCTAATGGGCCCAAATCCGCGGCGATTGCCCATCAAATATGATCCACGCGACCTGTCTTGCGTGTTCGTGGCGACAGGGGAGGCGTATCTGGATGTGCGGCCAGCCGACCGCACCCGTCCGGCGATCGCCTTGTGGGAGCACCAGGCGGCGCGTCGTGCGTTGCGGGCAGAAGGGCGCAAGGCCCTCGACGAGGATCTCATTTTTTCTACGATCCTCGCCCAGCGCGCTCTGGTCGACGAAGCGACGCGCACGACCAAGGCGATGCGAAGGGATCTTGCACGGCGCGAGCACCTTACCGCGACGATGATCGACATCACGCCGGAGATCGCCCCGATCGGCGACGACAGACCCCTGCAGCTACCCTATTTCGCGGTGGAGGAATGGGATGACTGAGGATTTCGAGCATCTGTTTCCCGCCAGCCGACAGGTCGCCGCGCTCAGCGCAGAGGAACGCATCCGCAGGATCCGCGCCGACCGCTGGATCAACTATCCGCGCGCCGAACAGGCGCTGCAAAAACTCGAGGAGCTGATCGTCTTCCCGCAGCGCGCCCGCATGCCTAATCTGCTCATTGTCGGCGCCAGCGGCATGGGCAAGACCATGATCGTGGAAAAGTTCTCGCGAGATCATCCCTCCAGTTTCGACGCGGTGACCGGATGCATGCACATGCCGGTGATCGTCGTGCAGATGGTGTCGGGGCCCGACGAGGCGCGGTTCTACAAGCGGTTGCTGGCGGCGATCGGCGCGCCCGAACCGCCGCGCGCAACGCTGTCAGTCCTGGAAAACCTGACCTTGCGCCTGCTTTCAGAAATCCGCCCCGGGCTGCTGGTCATCGACGAGGTGCACAGCCTGCAGGCCGGCTCGGTGCGCGAGCAGACGCGGTTTTTGAACATGCTGCGCTTTCTCGGCAACGAGCTCAGGATTTCGCTCGTCTGCGTCGGCACCCAGCAGGCGCGCAACGCGCTGCGCACCGACGATCAGCTGGTGCGCCGTTTCGAAGCCTTCGCGCTGCCGCCCTGGCAGAACGACGCGGATTTTGGCGGCCTGATCGGCAGCCTGCAGCGTACCTTGCCGCTGCGCCGGCCGAGCGAGATTTCTGAGCCGATGCTGAAGCGCTTGGTCGAGACGACCGGCGGCATCACCGCCGGGATCTTCTCGCTGATGGGCATGCTCGCCGCTGCCGCGATCGAAAGCGGCGAAGAGCGGATCGTCGCCCATGATGTCGCCGACAAGCGCAACATTCTTGCACTGCTGGGAGAACCGGTGTGATCACCGCGCCGACATTGACGCGGTTGCCGGTCGTGCCGAGGCCGGAAAAGGACGAACGGTTGTCCTCGTGGATGCATCGGCTGGCGCGTCTCTACGCCATGCCGATCGACGCGTTTTTGGAGCACTGCGGCTTGAGCGGCCGCAGGATCGGCGAGCTGGAATGGCGGCTTGGGGCAGGGGAGGGGGCTTTGCTGGCCCGCCGCACCGGCATCAGTCTGGATGCCTTGCGGGCACTGACCTTTGCCGGGATCGGACCGCATGCACGGCTGATGATCGCGACCAGCAATCGCTATGTCTGCCCGCACTGTCGTGCGGGCGTTAACCGAAAGACGGCCGCGCTCCCCTGGAATTTGTGGTGCGGCGAGCATCAAATGCGGTTTCGCTTCAAGGGAGGCGGAAGTCTGCAGACCCTGATGTCAAAACCGCAATTGATGGCTCTCGACCGCTACGCGCGCGCCAGTGCGCTGCGGATGGCGGACTGGACACGGGGGAGGGATGAGGGAGCCCCGTCAATCGAGGCGCTGCTGGATTTCCTGACGACGCGGCATCGCAAACCTTCGCCGCCGTCGCTCGATGAACAGCCCGTTCTTTCGCTGGAGGCACGTCGGGCCAATCACGCGTTTCTGACGCGTCCGATCGCGCGCCAGGCGCTTCTGGTCATCGTGCCGGAGTATGATCGCGTTGCACCCATCCTGGCCAAGCCGGTTCCGCGTGGCCTGTTCGCGCTGGCGCACGGCTCTCTCCTGCAGAACTATGCGCTTGCCGTCGGCTTGGGGCGACTGTCCGCCGATCCGGCTGGTTACGCGGCAGCGGTGTTGCTGGCGAGCGACCCGGAAGGCGAGGAACGGTTGCGCGAAACATTGCGGGCGTGGCCGCTGAAGTTGCGCCGGCGTATCTACGGACGGTTCAGGCGGCTTCGCGACGCTCAGAATGACGCGCATCGCGACCCTTTTGCCGGAAAGAGGCGGCCAGTCTCACAATTCCGATTCACCCAGTCTCATAATCATGCTCGGGGAATCTCATAATCATGCGCGAGAGTCCCGCCCAGGCCCTTGAGTCTCATCAATTCTGCTCATCCGACAATTCTGCTCGACATTAGAGGCCATTTCGGCAGCAGATCACTTTATGAACGATAATGCAAGATTATCAGTCATTATAGCCGGCCGACATAGCGTGCGGTTAAGTGCGACAGAATGTGCTAAACCGCACGCATGGTTTCACTCTGTCTGCCTGAATTTTTGCAGAAACTCTTGGCGCACCAGCGGTAAGTGTTCCGGGCGCTCTTTGGAACTGCAATGGAAGCCAACGATCTCGCCTTGGATCGCCTGTGTCATGCCTGTGAAGTATCGATTCTTAAAGGCGCTGGGGGCTACGACGCTGCCCTCGAATAGCCTCCATAGTCCATGATCTGCTGAAGCAAGGGCCACCGGCCGACTGAGCAGCTATCGCTTCCGTAGCCCTGCCGCCACAAGCAGATGGTTACGCTAGCGCATCAAGCGCGGCTTGTCCCATCCTGACGCTGGCGAGCCTGGCGATGATCTGCGCTGGTGTTCTGCTTATCTCCGGAGACAATCTGAAGTTGGTCTGTGAGTTCTGAATGTCTTGCCAAATTTGCAGGCTCCAATGCCAATTGTTGGACTGGCGTTGCGCTGGCAGTGCTTCTGAACAATGAAATAAATCTTACGGTAAGAACTGAGGGAAGCTTCGGACATACTTGGCCAGAAAGGTCAACTGCCCGCGTTTTTCGTTGCGCCCATTGACAGCCCGCATCGCTCATGTACTCTCTAATAACAGCTTAAGTTCCATTAATATGGAATACGTAGGGAGGACGTTCGATGAAGCTGAAACTTGCATCCTTGGCTGCCACGCTTTTGCTGGCCTCGCCGGGCTATCTGATGGCTCAGGAAAAGGGTGGCGTGATCAACGTCGCCACCATCGGTGAGCCGCCGACCCTTGACCCGATGACGTCGACTGCCGACCTGGTTGGCATCGTCACGCAGCACATGTTCGAGACGCTTTATACTTTCGACAAGAAGTGGACCGTGACGCCGCTTCTGGCCGAGGCGCTGCCGGAGGTCGCCGCCGACGGCAAGACCATGACCATCAAGCTGCGCCAGGGCATCAAGTTCCATGACGGCACCGACATGGATTCGGCCGACGTCGTTGCCTCACTGAACCGCTGGGTCAAGCTCGCCTCGCGCGGCAAGCAGGCCGGCAATTTCATTGCCTCGATCACGGCCACCGATCCGTCGACCGTGACCATCGCGCTCAAGCAGCCCTATGCGCCTCTGGCCTCGCTGCTCGCCTTCAACAACTCGGCGGCCATCGTCATCCCGTCCGAGAAGCAGGCCGACACGATGGCCGAGTTCGTCGGCACCGGTCCTTACATGCTGAAGGAGCGCAAGGCCGACCAGTATATCCAGCTCGTGCGCTACGATGGCTACAAGGCGCGTTCGGAGGCCAGTGACGGTTATGGCGGCGCGCGCCATGCCTATCTCGACGAAATCCGCTTCGTTCCGGTGCCGGACGCCAACACCCGCGTCGAGTCCGCCGTTTCGGGTCAGTACGACTATGTCGACGCCTTGCCGGTGGAATCATTCGACAAGCTGAAGGGCGCATCCGCGACGCAGCCGTTGCTGCTCAGGCCGTTCGGTTATCCGGTGTTCGTGTTCAACACTGCCGAAGGCTCGGCGAAGAATGTCGAGGTGCGCAAGGCGATCCGCCAGGCGCTCAGCATGGAAGACATGTTGGCGGCTGCCTTCGGCAGCACCGACTTCTATGCGCTCGAGGGCAACATTTATCCGTCGACCTTCGCCTGGAGCACCGACGCCGGCGTCGAGGGCAATTACAATGTCGCCAATCCGGAAGGCGCCAAGGCTGCAGCAGCGGCTGCGGGCTATAAGGGTGAGCCGGTTCGCATCCTGACCAGCCGCCAGTACGAGTTCCACTACAAGATGGCGCAGGTCGCCGCCGAGTATCTCAAGCTGGCCGGCTTCAATGTCGACCTGCAGGTGGTGGACTGGGCGACGCTGACCCAGCGCCGCGCCGAGAAGGGCCTGTGGGACATCTACATCACCCACAGCCCGTTTCTGCCGGAACCGGCGCTGATCGGTTCGCTGTCGACCACCGCGCCGGGTTGGTGGGACACACCGGAGCGCAAGGCTGCGGTCGATTCTTTCACGGCCGAGGTCGACCCCGCCAAGCGCGTGGCGCTTTGGGCTGACGTGCAGAAGGTCATCTACGGCGACGTCCCCTTCATCAAGATCGGCAACTTCAACGCCGTCGGCTCGATCTCCAACAAGCTCGAAGGCGTGGATCCCGCTCCGTGGCCTTACTTCTGGAATGCTTCGATCAAGAAGTAAGACGCTGAGCATTGCGGGCGCCGGTCAGGCTGGCGTCCGCTCATCGCCGCGCCTGACGCGTGGATACGGGAACCGCCATGATACGCTATATCCTTCAGCGCATCGCCGGAATGATTGTCGTGATGTTCATCGTCGTGACCGTCGTTTTCGTGATCGTGCGCGTCACGCCAGGCGACCCCGCCGCCGTCATGCTGGGGCCCGATGCCACGCCTGAGGACATAGCGGACCTCAGAACGCGCCTCGGCCTCGATAAGTCGATTTTCGTCCAGTATTTTCTCTATATCGGCCAATTGCTGAAGGGCGATCTCGGTCACTCGATCTTCCTCAACATGCCGGTTTCGGCAGCCTTGATGGAAAGGGCGGAGCCGACCTTCTTCCTCACCGTCTTTTCGCTGTTCGTCGCCTGCGTTATCGCCCTGCCCGTCGGCATCTATGCTGCCTATCGGCGCGGGTCGTTCATCGACCAGGCATCGACGCTGCTTGCCATGCTGGCCGCCAGCATCCCGAGCTTCTGGCTGGGGCTGATCCTGATGCAGGTATTCGCGGTACGGCAGCAGTGGTTCCCCGTGTCAGGTTATGGCGGGCCGGATGCGGCGTTCCTCGACAGGATGTACCATCTCACCTTGCCGGCCGCCGCACTCGGTCTGGTGTCGTCGGCGCTGATCCTGCGCTTCACCCGCGCTTCGATGCTGGATGTCCTCGGTGACGACTACATTCGTACCGCGCGCGCCAAGGGCGTGGTCGAGCGGCGGGTGGTGCTGAAGCACGCGCTCAAGAACGCGCTGATCCCGATCCTGACGGTGATCGGCCTGACGGCCGCCGTGCTGATCTCGGGCGCGGTCGTCACCGAAACGGTCTTCGGCCTGCCCGGCGTCGGCAACCTGGTGGTCTCGGCGGTGCTGAGGCGCGACTACCCTGTCATCCAGGGCGCGCTGCTGGTCATCGCCGGCCTCTATGTCCTCATCAACTTCGCCATCGACATGCTCTATCTGCTGGTCGATCCAAGGGTGCGCTACTGATGACCGATCTCGTCAATTCAGCATCCTTGCCGGCGCCCGAGCCGCGATTCCTGTTCCTGCGGCGACTGTTGAGGCGCAAGACCGTTGCCTTCGGCGTCATCGTGCTGGCGGTGTTTGTCCTGCTCGCCCTGCTTGCGCCGTGGATCGCGCCTTACTCACCGTCCAAGCTTTCTATCGTCAATCGCCTGAAGCCGCCGAGCGAGCTGTTCTGGTTCGGCACCGATGAATTCGGCCGCGATATCTTCTCGCGTACCATCTATGCGGGTCGCCTGTCGTTGTTGGTCGGCGCTGCCGTGGTCACGCTGTCGGCGCTGATCGGAGTGACGCTCGGCCTGCTGGCCGGGTTCTTCCGCTCGCTGGACACGCCGATCGCACGGCTCATCGATGCGATGATGGCATTCCCCGACATCTTGCTCGCCATCGCACTGGTTGCGGCTCTCGGCCCGTCGCTGGTCACGGTGATCGTGGCGTTGTCGATCGTTTATGCGCCGCGACTGGCGCGTATCGTAAGGGCCTCGACGCTGGTCATCCGCGAACTGCCTTATGTCGAGGCGGCGAAGTCGATGGGCATCTCGACCTTCCACATCATGACGCGCCATGTGCTGCGCAACCTGGTCTCGCCGATCCTGGTGCAGGGCACATTCCTCTTTGCCAGCGCCATGCTGGCCGAGGCCGGCCTGTCGTTTTTGGGGCTGGGCGTCAGCCCTGAGATTCCGACCTGGGGGACCATGATTGCCGCCGGGCGCCAATATATCGGGCAGGCCGATTGGATGACCTACTTTCCCGGCTTCGCGATCATTCTCTCGGTCCTGTCGCTGCAACTGGTTGGCGACGGCCTGAGGGACATGCTCGACCCGAGACTGCGAAAGGACATGTAAGATGCCAAAGATCGAAACGGGCAGGCCCCTTTTCATTTCCAATGTGCGGCCCGTCGCCCTTGGCGACAGCGGTGCTCAGACGACCGACATCCTGGTTGGCGCGGATGGCGTGATCACTGCCGTCGGACCGTCGCTTCAGGCAACTGAGGGTGCGGAACGCATCGATGCCAAGGGCGCCTGGTTATCGCCGGGCTGGGTCGATCTGCATGTCCACGTCTGGTACGGCGGTACCGACATCTCGATCCGGCCCTCCGAATGTGGGGCCGAGCGCGGCGTCACCACGCTTGTCGATGCGGGCTCCGCCGGCGAGTCCAACTTTCACGGCTTTCGCGAATACATCATCGAGCCCGCGCGCGAACGCATCAAGGCGTTCCTGAATCTGGGGTCCATCGGCCTTGTCGCCTGCAATCGCGTCCCGGAACTGCGCGACATCAAGGACATCGACCTTGATCGCATCCTGCAGTGTTATGCCGACAACAGCGAGCACATCGTCGGCATCAAGGTGCGGGCCAGCCATGTCATCACGGGGTCGTGGGGCGTGACCCCGGTCAAGCTCGGCAAGAAGATCGCCAAGATCCTGAAGGTGCCGATGATGGTCCATGTCGGCGAACCGCCGGCCCTGTATGACGAGGTGCTGGAGATCCTCGGGCCCGGCGACATCGTCACCCATTGCTTCAACGGCAAGGCCGGCTCTAGCATCATGGAAGACGAGGACCTGTTCACGCTTGCCGAGCGCTGTGCTTCCGAAGGCGTGCGGCTCGACATCGGCCATGGCGGCGCGTCGTTTTCCTTCAAGGTTGCCGAGGCTGCGATCCAGCGTGGATTGATGCCGTTCTCGATCTCGACCGACCTGCACGGCCATTCGATGAATTTCCCGGTCTGGGATCTCGCGACGACGATGTCCAAGCTGCTGTCGGTCGGCATGCCGTTCGACAGGGTTGTGGAAGCCGTCACCCATGCGCCGGCATCGGCGATCAAGCTGGACATGCCGAAGTCGATCACTGTCGGCGCGCGTGCCGATTTCACCATCTTCGATCTCGTTGACGGCGACCTCGAGGTCACCGACTCGAACGGCGATATCTCCCGGCTCAAGCGCCTGTTCGAGCCTCGCTACGCAATCATCGGATCGGAGGCCGTCACGGCCAGCCGATACGTGCCCCGCGCCCGCAAGCTCGTGCGCCACAGCCATGGCCTTTCGTGGCGCTGAAACATGACCCCAGAGACTGGACCTGAATTGACCGCCTCCCAAGACATCGCTGCTTCCGCAACTTCAAGCCCCGCCGACCGCCTGATCATGCTGGGTGTTCAGCTTCCACCGGCGCCGCCGCCGGTCGCCAACTTCGTCACCCATGTGCGCGAGGGTGACATGCTCTATCTCTCGGGGCAGGGGCCGCGTGAGGTGGATGGCACGTTGTGGACCGGCAAGGTCGGCGACGCCGTCAGTGTAAGCCAAGCCTACCAGCATGCCCGCCTTGTAGGGATCAACCTGCTGGCGGTCATGCAGGAGGCGCTCGGAGATCTCTCCAGGGTCAAGCGGGTCGTCAAGCTGCTCGGGATGGTCAATGCCGCCCCTGACTTCGAAGACCACCCTCAGGTCATCAATGGATGCTCCGATCTCTTCATCGAGGTCTTTGGCGAGGCCGGCCACCACGCGCGCTCGGCCGTCGGCTTCGGGTCTCTGCCCGGCAACATCACGGTGGAGATCGAAGCTATCGTGGCACTCAGGAACTGAGCGATGACGCTAGCGGTCGCGCCAACCCATCGTGGTTTCGATCCGCTCGGCGGAGGCGCGCACGCGGTCGGTGTAATGGCTCTCGTCGGAGAGGACCTTCTGCTCCGGCAAGACAATGGAGATCGTGGCGACACATTTGCCATCGCGGTCGCAGACCGGCGAGGCAATGCAGGCCACTGCATAATCGGACTCGGCAATCTGCATCGAAAGCCGCTGCTGGAAGGCCTTTCCCGCGGCGGCCGACAGGGCGGTGGCGTCCACCTCGGCACGCCCGGTCGGCGACATGCGGGCGCAGCGCCTGAAAAGTTCGATGCGCTCGGCCTCTGGCAGGTGCCCGACGAGCAGCCTGCCGGACGCGGTCCAGTTCAGCGGCACGCGCGTACCGACGCGCGAGGCGACCTGGAAGGGGCTCGGGCCGTCCGCCATGGCGAGCACCAGCATGTGGTCGCCCTCGCGGCCGCACAACTGGACTGTTTCGCCGACGTCGCGGCACAGATCGTGCATTTCGCGGTTGGCAACACCCATGAAGTCGAGCGAGCGCGCATAGGCGAGGCCATAGTGGTAGAGCCGCGCGCCAAGCCAGATGGTCCCGTCGGGGCTTCGCGCCAGCATGTTCTTTTCGACGAGGTCGTCGATGATGACGTAGACGGTCGAGAGCGGCGCCTTGATCGCCTTGGCGATGGCATAGCCGCCAGCTGGCTCGCCGGTCTCGTAGAGATAGTCGATCACCTGCAGGGCGCGATCGATGCCCGATACCCGGGAGCGCTTGCCACCGTTTCCAGCGGTCTCGGCATCGGCGGGTCGAGATATCGCGTCCAAGGGCGTGCTCCTGCTAACCAGAACAGCATATTACATTATTATGGCATAGCTTGTCGACCCGAAAGCCGACGCTTGCCAGTGCACGGGAGGGGAAAATGACAGAAGACATCCGCTGCAAGCTCGGCCTGCGACCTGTGATCAATGTGTCGGGGACGATGACGAGTCTCGGTGCCTCGATTGTCGTGCCGGAAGCCATCGCCGCGATGGGCGAGATCCTGCCGCAGTTTGTCGAAATCAACGATCTCCAGCGCAAGGCAAGCGCTGTGATTGCCCGCCTGACCGGCGCAGAGGCGGGCTATGTGACGGCGTCGTGCTCGGCCGGCATCTCGCTGGCCGTTGCCGGCGCCATGACTGGCGACAATTTGCTGGCGATCGAGCGGTTGCCGGACGTGACGCCTGCCAGGAATGAAGTGATTGTCCAGATGGGACACATCATCAGCTATGGCGCGCCGGTCGACCAGGCCATCCGCTTGGCGGGCGCCAAGCCTGTCATCATCGGGCAGGCGACATCTACCCATCGCTTCCACATGGAGAACGCCATCACCGACAAGACGGCTGCTGCAGTCTATGTCGTGTCGCACCATGTGGTCGACTACGGCCTGCTCAACCTGATCGAGTTCGTCGAGATCGCCCATGCCAGAGGCGTGCCAGTCATCGTCGACGCGGCGTCCGAATATGATCTGCGCATCTTCCTGGCGCAGGGGGCCGACATGGCTCTCTATTCAGGCCACAAGTTCTTGGGCGGGCCGACCTCCGGCATCGTCGCCGGCTGCAAGGACCTTGTCCGCCACGCCTTCCTGCAGAACCTCGGCATCGGCCGCGGCATGAAGGTCGGCAAGGAAAGCGTCTATGGCGTCATGGCCGCGCTGGAAGCCTGGGAGAAGCGCGACCATGCAGGTATTCGCGAACGCGAGACGGGCTATCTCATGCTTTGGAAGGAAACGCTCGACGGCCGTCCCGGCGTCCACGCCGTGATCGAGCCCGACCCGACGAAGAACCCGCTCGACCGGCTGCGCGTCAACATCAGCGCACAGGAGGCGCATATCACTGCCTGGGATCTGGCAGCGGTGCTGGCCGCGGGCGACCAGCCGATCATCGTGCGCGACCATGAGGTCGAGCATCACTACTTCTATCTCGACCCCTGCAACCTGCATCCCGGCCAGGAGACGATTGTGGCCAGGCGATTGGCCGAGGAGCTCGACAGGGCGCGCGCTTCCAACGAGATCATCGCCACGCCTTTCGAGAACCGTAGCCGCCATCGCTTCGACGGCCTGCTGCGCTGGCCGGACTGACCGGGCGACTTGTCGACCAATTCAGGGAGGAGAGATCATGAGCGTTGCGACATCCAGGCTCGACCAGACCGTCAACCCGGTGCTGTCGGTTCAGAATCTCACGACTTCGTTTCTGGTCGACGGCAAATGGCGCAATGTGGTGCGCGACATTTCCTTCGACGTCGCGCCGGGCGAAACGGTCGCCATTGTCGGTGAATCCGGGTCCGGCAAGAGCGTGACCTCTTTGTCGATCATGCGCCTGTTGCCGCCCGACACCAGCCGCATCGAAGGCAGGATCATTCTCAACGGACGCAACCTGACCGATCTTCCCGAAGACAAGATGCGACAGGTGCGCGGCAACGACGTCGCGATGATCTTCCAGGAACCGATGACGAGCCTCAATCCGCTCTTCACCATCGGCGACCAGATCTCCGAAGCGCTTCTGTGCCACAACGCCATATCTTTTGCCGACGCCCGGGCGGAGACCATCCGACTTCTGGAAAAGGTCCGCATTCCCTCCGCCGCCTCGCGCTTCGACGAATATCCGCACCGGTTCTCGGGCGGCATGCGCCAGCGCGTCATGATTGCCATGGCGCTGGCCTCGCGTCCGAAGCTGCTCATCGCCGACGAGCCGACGACGGCGCTCGACGTCACCATCCAGGGACAGATCCTCGACCTGATCAAACTGTTGCAGGAAGAGCAGGGTACGTCGGTGCTGTTCATCACGCACGACATGGGCGTGGTCGCGGAGGTGGCAGACCGTACTGTCGTCATGTTCCGCGGCGATCAAGTGGAGACGGGTGCCACAGCCGACATCTTCCATCGCGGCGAGCATCCCTATACCCGCGCGCTTCTGTCAGCCGTGCCGGTGCTCGGGTCGATGGAACGACGCGACCGTCCGTTGCGCTTTCCTGTCGTCAATACCTCGACGGGCGAGTTCACCCTGCCCCAGGAAACGCCCGACACCGTCGATCGCGGCAAGCCGGTCCTGCAGGTGAAGAACCTGGTCAAACGCTTCGACATTCCCACCGGCCTGTTCGGCCGGATCGGCGGGCGTGTCCATGCGGTGGAGAACGTGTCCTTCAATCTGTTTGCCGGCGAAACGCTGTCGCTGGTTGGTGAATCCGGCTGCGGCAAGTCGACCACCGGTCGTGCCATCATGCGCCTGATCGAGCCCACGCGGTTGCGATCGACGGCAGGGACATCCTTGCAATGGACAGGCACCAGATGCGGCAGATGCGCAAATCCGTGCAGATGATCTTCCAGGATCCGTTCGCCTCGCTCAACCCGCGCATGACGGTCGGACAGGCGATTGCCGAGCCCTATCTCGAGCACAGGATAGGCACGGCAAAACAAGGGCGTGAGCTTGTTGCCGATCTGCTCACCAAGGTCGGCCTGTCGCCCGACATGGCGAGCCGCTACCCACATGAATTCTCGGGCGGGCAGCGGCAGCGCGTCTGCATCGCGCGCGCGCTTGCGCTGGAGCCGAAAGTCATTGTCGCCGACGAAAGCGTCTCTGCGCTCGATGTCTCGGTCAAGGCGCAAGTCATCAACCTGATGCTCGACCTGCAGCAGAGCCTCAACCTCGCTTTCCTGTTCATCTCCCACGACATGGCCGTTGTCGAGCGCGTCAGTCATCGCGTCGCAGTGATGTATTTGGGCGAAATCGTCGAGATAGGCCCGCGTGCCGCCGTTTTCGGCAATCCGCAGCACGACTACACCAGACGCCTCTTGGCGGCGGTGCCGGTTCCAGACCCCGACCGTCGCAACGAAAAGCGCATGACGGCGGCCGAAGAGCTGAAAAGCCCGATCCGCGCGCCCGACTATCAGGTTCCCGCGCGCCATTTCCGAGAAGTCTCCGGCGGTCATATGGTGGCGGTTTAGCCCGTCTGAACACGGAAATATGCCAAGGCCCAAGGGCAATCGCGGCTAGCTCCAGCACGGCGATGCAGGCTGCGCGTCCGCCGTCCAATGATTGGCTCCGCTCAGTAACTTTGCCCAGCCCCACACGTCGCCAAAGAGTCGTGCTATGAAACTCGATCACGCGGAATTGTTCGCCTGAGGCGGACCTTCGATGGTCGCCGCATCAGGCTCGCCGTTCTCACGCCATGGCGATAATGCCGGCAACGACGCTTTCAGGGCTGCGTCGCCTTGCGCGCCTGTGTGGCTCATGACGCCCAGGCGATGTCGAGGCTATGGCGGCGGCTGCTTTACTCATTGTCAGGAAAGGTGAAGATAGGTTTAGACACCGCCTAGAATCTCCCCTCTGGCACTCAGGAAAATCGACATCGATACCGCCTTGCTGACGCTGCTTGTTCTTTTGCCTTTCGCGGGAAGCTTGATAACCATCATGCTGGCCTCGAAGGCGCGAAATCTCGCTGGCATCATTGCCGGCGCCGTGGCGTTGGCCTGCCATGTGACGGTTTGGCTCCTCTATGTTCCCGTCCGCGACAATGAAGTGGTGCGCTCGGTCTTCGAATGGGTGCCCAGCCTTGGCCTTTCCGTCTCACTCAGGCTCGACGGCTTTGCCTGGCTGTTTGCGCTCCTGGTCAGCGGCATCGGCGTGCTGGTTGTCCTTTACGCCCGGTATTACATGTCAGCCGAAGATCCGGTACCGCGCTTCTTCGCCTTCTTCCAGGCTTTCATGGGGGCGATGCTCGGCGTCGTCATCTCCGGCAACCTAATCCTGCTGGTAATCTTCTGGGAACTCACCAGCGTCACATCTTTCCTGCTTATCGGCTATTGGCACCACAATCAGTCCGCGCGCGATGGTGCGCGCATGTCGCTGACCGTCACGGCGATCGGAGGCCTTGGTCTGCTGGGCGGCGTCGTGGTGATCGGGCACATCGTCGGAAGCTACGACCTCGACCGCGTGCTGGCTTCCGGCGACCTGATCCGTGGCCATGCTCTCTATCTGCCGGCGCTGTTGCTCGTGCTGCTCGGGGCGTTCACCAAGAGTGCCCAGTTCCCGTTCCATTTCTGGCTTCCCAATGCCATGGCCGCGCCGACGCCGGTGTCGGCATATCTTCATTCGGCGACGATGGTGAAGGCCGGCGTTTTCCTCTTGGCGCGCCTGTGGCCAGTCCTGTCCGGCACACCTGAATGGTTCACCATCGTCGGGCTGGCGGGCATGGCCTCGCTCGTCGTCGGCGCATATCTCGCCATGTTCCAGCAGGACCTCAAGGGACTGCTTGCCTACTCGACGATCAGCCATCTGGGCCTGATCACGCTGCTGCTGAGCCTCGGCAGCCCTCTCGGCCTGGTTGCCGCCATCTTCCACATCATGAACCATGCGACTTTCAAGGCGTCGCTGTTCATGGCTGCCGGCATCATTGATCACGAGACCGGCACGCGCGACCTCAGGAAACTGAGCGGGCTGTTCCGCTTCATGCCGATTACCGGCACGCTTGCGATGGTGGCGAGTGCGGCCATGGCCGGCGTTCCCCTGCTCAACGGTTTCCTGTCCAAGGAGATGTTTTTCGCCGAGGCGGTCGAAACGCATGCCGATTCCTGGCTGGACACGATTGCACCCTACGCCGCCGTGCTCGCCAGTGCGCTGGCGGTGACCTATTCGATCCGGCTCATTCACTCCATCTTCCTCGGCGCACCCCCGGAGAGTTTTCCGCGCGCGCCTCATGAGCCGCCTTTCTTCATGCGCCTGCCCGTGACCTTGTTGGTGATCGCCTGCCTGGTGGTCGGCATCGCACCGGGGCTGACGATCGGACCCTATTTGCACATCGCGGTCACCTCGGTGCTGGGATCGGCTACGCCCGAATACAGCCTTGCCGTCTGGCATGGCTTCAACACGCCCCTGATCATGAGCCTGGTCGCGCTGGTTGCGGGAGCGTTGCTCTACATTTTGATCGGCAATTATCTGGAACGCTCGGACGGGCCTTTCCTGCTCAGCGGCATCCAGGCGCAACGCATTTTCGAGCAGGTGATGGTCACGGTTTCGTGGCGCTGGGCACGCTTCGTCGAGACCAATCTGGGCACTCGCCGCTTGCAGCCGCAGCTGCGCCTTGTCGTCTTCAGCGCTTTCGCCGCGGCATTCCTGTCGCTCTTCGGCGGCGTGGTCGATCTGGCGCCGATCAGCCTCAAGGGCATGGACTGGGCCTTTACCGGCATGTGGGCGGTGGGCGTGGTCTGCGCCGTCGCGGCGGCCTACCAGGCCAAATTCCACCGCCTGGCCGCGCTGGCCCTGCTCGGAGGCACCGGGCTCGTCACCTGCATGACCTTTGTCTGGATGTCGGCGCCGGACCTCGCTGTCACCCAGCTTGTCGTCGAGATCGTTACCTCCGTTCTCATATTGTTGGGTCTGCGCTGGCTGCCGAAGAGGTTCCAGGGACTGAGCGAGGCCACCGGCCCCATGGCAAGGCTGCGGCGCCTGCGCGATCTTGTGATGGCCGTTGGTGCGGGTCTGGGAATGACGATCGTCGCCTATGCGGTCATGACAAGACCCCTGCCGCAGACCATTTCCGACTTTTTCCTCGAAAATGCCTACAGCGGCGGCGGCGGGCGCAATGTCGTCAACGTCATCCTCGTCGATTTTCGAGGCTTCGATACGCTGGGCGAGATTACGGTGCTCGGCATTGTGGCACTTACGGTTTTTGCCTTGCTGCGCCGGTTCAGGCCGGCGCCGGACACCGTCGAGCGGCCCGAGCAGCAGCGAATCCAGCGCGCCTATGACGAGGCGCACCCCGATCGCCAGCCGGGCGCAACTGCGGTCGACTATCTTCTGGTGCCTTCGGTCATCATGAAGTGGATGTTCCCTGTCGTCATCGTGTTCTCGGCCTACCTGTTCCTGCGCGGCCATGACGCGCCGGGCGGCGGCTTTGCGGCCGGCGTGGCGATGGCCGCCGGGTTCATTCTGCAATACATGGCGGCCGGAACGATCTGGGTCGAAGACAGGTTGCGCATCCTGCCGGTGACCTGGATAGGCGGCGGCCTGCTGACGGCACTTCTGACCGGTGCGGGAGCCTGGTTCTTCGGCAAGCCGTTCCTGACGTCATACGCGCAATATGTGGATGTGCCTCTTATCGGCAAGGTGCCACTCGCTACCGCTTCGCTCTTCGACCTCGGTGTCCTGTCGCTCGTCGTCGGCGCGACCGTACTCATGTTGATCGCCCTGGCCCACCAATCGGTCCGCAGGCTGCGCGCGTCCCGGATAGAGGAGCAGTCGTGATGGAGCTGACACTTGCAATTGCCATTGGCGTGCTGACGGGCTCCGGCGTCTGGCTGCTGCTGCGGCCGCGCACCTATCAGGTGATCATTGGCCTGTCGCTGCTGTCCTATGCGGTCAACCTGTTCATCTTCAGCATGGGCAGGCTCCACAGCGGCGCAGCCGCCGTACTCGACGGTGCCGGCGCCATCAACCCGGCAGACTATGCGGATCCGCTTCCGCAGGCGCTTGTGCTGACCGCAATCGTCATCGGTTTTGCCACCACGGCACTTTTCCTTGTCGTGCTGCTGGCATCGCGCGGATTGACCGGCAGCGACCATGTCGATGGGCGGGAGCCACATTGATGGATTTCGCCGCGCATCTTCCCGTCCTGCCCATCCTGCTGCCAATGGCGGCGGGGGCCACCCTGCTGTTGTTCGACGAGCGTCGGCACAGCCTGAAGGCCGGCATCAACATTGCAGCCACTGCATTGCTGTTGGTGCTGTCGATCTGGCTCTTGCGCCTGGTCGATGTTGCCGGGGCGCCGGTTGTCCATGTCTACCGCCTGGGCGACTGGGCGCCGCCTTTCGGCATCGTGCTGGTGCTTGATCGGCTTTCGGCCCTGATGGTGACTTTGACGTCGGTGCTCGCCGTGGCATCGCTGCTGTTTTCGCTTGCGCGCTGGCACAAGGCGGCCCCGCATTTCCACACGTTGTTTCAGTTCCTGCTGATGGGTGTGAACGGCGCGTTCCTGACCGGGGACCTGTTCAACCTATTCGTTTTCTTCGAGGTTCTGCTGGCGGCGTCTTACGGGTTGATGTTGTATGGTTCGGGTACTTTTCGGGTGCGCGCGGGCCTGCACTACATCGCGATCAATCTTGCGGCGTCGCTGCTGTTCCTGATCGGCGTCAGCCTGATCTACGGCGTGACCGGCACGCTGAACATGGCCGATCTGGCTCAGCGTATTCCCGAGGTTGCGCCGGAAAACCAGGGCCTGCTTGCCGCAGGTTCGGCCATCCTGGGTGTCGCCTTTCTCATAAAGGCCGGCATGTGGCCGCTGTGCTTTTGGCTGCCCACCACCTACATGGCGGCTTCCGCTCCCGCCTCCGCGCTCTTCGCCATCCTCAGCAAGGTCGGGTTCTATGTCTTGCTGCGGCTCAGTTTATTGCTGTTCGGGGCAGAGGCCGGTGCGCTCATGGGCTTTGGCGGCGAGGTGCTGCTGATCGGCGGCATGGCCACCATCGCGTTCGGTGCTTTCGGCGTGCTCGCTTCACAGTCGCTTGGCCGGCTTGCCGGCTATAGCCTGCTGGTCTCCTCGGGCACGCTGTTGGCCGCGGTTGGTCTCGGCGACAAGGCGGCCGTGTCGGGGGCGCTGTTTTATCTTCTGACCTCGACGCTTGCGGTAAGCGCGCTTTTCCTGATGGTCGAGCTGGTCGAGCGCGCGCAGGAGCCCGCCGCCAACCTGCTGACCGTCACGATGGAGGCCTATGGCGACGATGTCGAGCCGGAAGAAGACGAGCAGGAAGAGGTCGGCGTGGTCATGCCGGGCGCGCTCGCCATTCTCGGCATCTGCTTCGGGCTTCTGGCCCTGCTTCTCTCCGGGCTACCGCCGCTGTCGGGCTTTATCGGCAAGTTCGCGTTGATCAATGCCATTTTCAACCCGGCAGGCCTTGGGGCGCAGACAACGGGCCCGGGCGGTATGGGCTGGACATTGACGGCGTTGTTGATCCTGTCGGGACTTGCCGTGCTGCTTGCCATGATGCGAACCGGCATACGTACATTCTGGGCGCCACTGGAGGTCATCGTACCCCGGGTGCTGGTGGTGGAGATCGCGCCGGTCATTCTGCTGATCGGCATTTGCGTTGCCATGACCGCCCAGGCCGGCAACGTGATGCGCTACACCGATGCGGTGGCGGATGCCCTGCACCACCAGCGCCTCTATGTCGGCAGTGTTCTGCCTGAAGCCGCCAACGAGGCAGGGCAGGCGCAATGAGACATATCCTGCCATATCCGGTTCTCACCGCCGCGCTGACCGTCGTGTGGATGCTATTGAATTCATTCTCGCTCGGGCACTTGCTCCTGGGAGCTGTCGTGGCTGCCGGTGCATCGCGCGCCATGACCGCACTTGAGCCTTCAAAGCCGAGGCTGCGGCGCTGGCAGCTCATTCCGTGGCTTTGCGGTATCGTCCTGATCGACATCGCGAAGTCCAACTTCGCCGTGGCCTCGGTCATCCTGAGGCGGCGTGCGCGCAGCCCGGGGTTCGTGTCGATCCCGCTCGAGCTGCGCGATCAGACTGGACTGGCAGTCCTTGCCTGTATCGTCACAAGCACGCCCGGCACTGCCTGGGTCGAATATGACTCGGCCACCGGCGAGTTGCTCATCCATGTTCTCGACCTGGTCGAGCGGCAGGAGTGGATCGACCTGATCAAGAACCGTTACGAGGCGACGCTGCGGGAGATTTTCGAATGAGTGCGACCATCCTGGTCTGGTCCGTGACCATCGCGCAGCTCATGCTGGTGGTTGCCATGGCATGCAACACATACCGGCTCATCCGCGGGCCGCGCGCGCAGGATCGCGTGCTTTGCCTCGATGCGCTTTATGTCAATGCGATGCTCCTGGTGCTGACCTTTGGCATTCGAACGGGCAGCTCGCTCTATTTCGAGGCGGCGCTGGTTATCAGCCTTCTCGGCTTCATCTCGACGGTCGCCTTCGCAAAATTCCTCATGCGCGGCGAGGTGATCGAATGACCCATGCCGAGGCACTTCCCGCCTGGGCCGCGCTGCTGACGGCGTTCCTGGTTCTGGTGGGCGCCAGCCTGACCTTGATCGGCGCGATTGGCACGCTGCGCTTCCGCACCTTTTTCGAGAGGGTGCATGCGCCTACGCTGGGCACGAGCTGGGGCACCGGCGCTATCGTGCTGGCGTCCTCGCTACTCTTCTCTGTCCTCGGTTCGCGTCTTGTCTTTCCGGAACTGCTGATCGGCGTATTTGTGAGCATCACCACTCCGGTAACGCTGATGCTGCTCGCTCGCGCCACACTCTATCGTGAGCGGTCTGAAATCGCTTCCGCAGCGGCACCGGATCTTCTAGAGGAACCGGGTGACAGACCGACCGAAGCGTAGCGAGGCCACGGGCCTTCGTGTCAGGAGCGCGCCGCCGGCGTGACAACCACCTGGACAACTCCGGTGCGGCCGACCACGGCAAACGTCGTTTCCTTGCCGATCTTTTCGGCGTCCAGCGTGCGTACCAGATCGTCTACGCCGCCAACGGCGTGACCGTCGATGGCGACGATAATGTCGCCTTCCTTCAGCCCGGCTTTCGCGGCCGGTCCGCCTGTTTCGACCGAGCGCAAGCGCACTGCCGTGCGGCTGGTAACCTGCGCGGCCAGCGCCGTGCGGCGCGGCAGGGCGACCGTGTCGGCCGATACGCCGATAAAGGCGCGGCGTACGCGCCCGAAGCGGATGATTTCCGCAATGACGAAATTGGCCGTATTCGAGGCGACGGCGAAGGCGATGCCCTGGGCACCACGGATCGTGGCGGTGTTGACGCCGATCACCTCGCCGGCCGACGATACCAGCGGGCCACCTGAGTTGCCCGGGTTGAGCGCCGCGTCGGTCTGGATCACGTCATCGATGAGCCGGCCGCTCACGGCGCGCATCGACCGGCCCAAGGCCGACACCACGCCGGCCGTCACCGTCCATTCAAAGCCGAGCGGGTTGCCAATGGCGATGGCGATCTGGCCGCGGCGCAGGCGCTTGGAATCCCCGAGCGGAGCGATGTCGGGAAAATGTCCGTCGGCACGCACCAGGGCAATGTCGGTATCGGCATCGCTGCCAAGGACACGCCCTTCTACCGAAGTGCCGTCGGGCATTGCGACACGCAAGGTACGCGCCTCGCCGACGACGTGGAAGTTGGTGACAACCAAGCCGTCCGGCGAGATGACGAAGCCCGAACCCTGGCCGCCGGCCTTGCCCTCGGCATGGGGACCGATACGGCAGACGGCGGGGCCGACGCGGTCAACTGCGTCGGCGACGGTGGAAGAGTAGGCGTCAAGCAGGCCGCCATCATGCGGAAGCTGGTCGGTCGCAGGCAGGGCCATGGGGGCCTCCGTGTCAGTCGCACAATCGATGCCTATATGTGCTGTGCGCGTCCGCGCGGCGCGACCTGACCGGATGGCTAGTGCCCCAGGTTCCTAGCCGTTCGGCGAGTTGGAAGTGCGATACGGCGTGGCAATATCCGGGTTCAGAAAACCCCTATCGGGCTAACCCAGGAGCGCGTGATGACCAGGTTTGATCTTGCGGCCTTTTCCAATGCAGTTGCCGACATTGCCGGCCAGGCGGCGCCCGTGACTGCGAGCTTCTTATCCCATCATGGCAGGACTGCGACCGCCTTCCACTGGGGAGAGGGCCTTTACGTCGCCGCCGAGGAGTCGGTCGATCCGGACGAGGAATTACACCTTACCCTGCCCAGCGGCGAGACCGTGAAAGCCGAATTGATCGGCCGCGATCCTTCGACCGGCGTAGCCCTTTTGAAGCCTGCGACAGCGGCAGTCGGAACGGTCTTCAAGAAAGCCGGGACGGTGCGTTCCGGCGACATCGTCGTGGCGACCGGGCGTGACGGAGCGTCGCCTCTGGCGGTCTTCGGCACCGTGGCCGAGGTCGGACCGGAATGGCGCTCGCGGCGTGGCGGCGCCATCGACCGCCGCATCAATCTCGCGGTGGTGGCGGGCGCTCGGTTCGAGGGAGGACCGGTGCTCGACGCCGGTGGCGGACTGGTCGGGATGCTGCTCTTTGGGCCGCGCCGCCGGGCGCTTGTCATCCCTCACGAGACGATCGAGCGCACCGTCGCGACGTTGCGCGAGAAAGGCCACGTCCTGCGCGGCTATCTCGGCGCCGGCTTGTATCCTATCCACCATGGTCAGCTGCAGGGCGCCATGGTCATGGGGCTCGATGACGACGGCCCGGCCAAGGCTGCCGGCATTGCGCTCGGCGACATCGTTACGACCTGGAACGGGGAGCCGGTACGCGGGCCGCGCGACCTGATCCATCGGCTGGGGCCGGACAGTGCGGGGACTGTGGTGACGCTGACGGTCCGGCGTGGCGGGGAGACGCGCGACGTATTGGTCACCATCGGCGAAAAGCCTCTGGTCTAGAGGGGCCCGGTGCTGTCATGCCGGAGACGCAACATAGGCTGCTCGTTCTGGTGGCGCTCGGCGACATGGCGTCGAGCGAGCAGCTTGCCCATCGCCTGTCGGAGGATTACGGGCTGGTGCCGGTGACAGCAGTAGACCTGGCCGGAGGCGACCGCGTCGACGTGGCGATCGTCGATGACGAAACCGAAAGCGGCGCGCTGACGCGAGGTGTGGCACGGATTGTGCTCGCCTCCCGAACGACGCACCGACCAGCGGCTGTTGCGGCGGTATTGCCGCGGGACGCCGGCACAGCACTGATAGCGGCGGCCGTGCGGCTTGCCGCTGCGGGTTATGTCGTCGATGATGCGCCTTCTGATCTGGATGGGCGCGGCGGGAGGCTCGGCTCGACCGATGGCCGGCCAGATGGTGGGCTCTTAGCCGGTGGTGAGCCGGATCACGAGGCGATCCGACTGTCGCCGCGCGAGATGGAGGTGCTGGCGCTGCTTGCCGAGGGTGCATCGAACAAAGTCATCGCGCGGCATCTCGACATTTCCGTACACACCGCCAAGTTCCACGTCGCGGCGATCCTGGTGAAACTCGATGCCGCCAACCGCACCGATGCAATCGCCACAGCGATGCGGCAGGGACTGGTGCTGGTCTAGGGGGCCGTTACAGGAGTGATCGGGCACTGACCTCGCTGCAGATTTTCCCGTCTAACCCTCGAAATCGCCGAACGTGTTCTGCAGTCGGGTCAATAGGTCGACGCGTTCGCCCACTTCATCGCCTAGAAGCACGATGATGTTGCTCAGCATCAGATCCATTACTGCAATGATGGTTGCCGAGCCGTCCCAAAGCGGACCGTGTGACCCGGGCACCACGAGGCAGATGTCGGAGACTTCCGGTCCCCATGGGCAGAACTCGTCGGTCAGCAGCACGACCTTGACGCCCATTCGCCGTGCCTCGATGGCAAGCGGGCGCGCCTTGGCGGCAAAGCGTCTGACGTCGTGCAGGAACAGCACGCGGCCTTCAACCGAGCCGTCGAGCAATTCGGAATAGGTTCCGTTCAGTCCGTCGACAAATTGCACGCGCGGCCGCGTATAGGACAGCTGGCTGGCAAAATACTGGGCGATGCCGCGGACGTTCTGGTACGCCGCGACATAGACCTCGCTTGCCGAAACCAGTGCATCGATCGTCTGTTGCCACTCCGGAGCCGCGGCCAGCTCGTAGATTCGGCCAAGATTGTCTATTTGCTGCTGGATCAGCCCGGCCAGCAGCTTGCCTTCGCGGATGTCCTCCCTGAGGCGGTCGACGGGACCCTTCACCTGCCAGGCGGGATTGGAGCTGCCGCGCCGGAGCTCATTCTTCAGCTGATCCAGTCCGTCAAAGCCCATGCGTCTGAGATAACGCCCGACCGTCATCGGCGACAGTTCGAGGCGGGTTGCGATGGAGCGCGCCGTCTCGAACGGGATTTCGCCCAGATTGCGTTCAATGTAGTTCGCAATCAGCTTGTCGGACTTGGACCGTCTCAGTTCCTCGCTTTGAACGAGCTTCAGGATTCGTTGCGCCATATCCTCTCCGGCCAGCCGCCGCACGGGCAAGTCTGAACTACTGCGCTGTCTTCACCTTGGTCCAGACGCGATCAAGCTGGCGCAGGCCAGGACCCAGGTCCTCGAAGATCTGGAGCCGCTGCATCGTCTCGGGTGACGGGTTGATTTCCTTGCTATTCTTGATGTTGTCGGGGGTCAATTGTCGCGCCGGAACGTTCGCCGTGCCGTTGGTCTGTTGGGAGACGTTGAGCGCCGCAATCTCAGGGCGTGTGTAGAACTGAAGGAACTTGATCGCGTTGTCCTTGTTGGGTGCGCTCTTGAGGACGCAGATGTCCTCCTGGTACATGGTGGCGCCTTCTTCCGGGATGACATAGCCGAGGTCGGCAGTGTTGCCGAACACGTCAACCATGGCGCCAACGAAAAAGTGCCCTGCAGCAACGTCACCTGATTGCACCATGGGCCGTGTGTCATAGGTGAAGGCGGCCACGTCGGGCTTCATGGCGATGATCGTATCGGCCGCCTGCTGCAGTTCCGCGGGGTCGGTCGAGTTCACCTTATGCCCGTTGAGGATCAGGCCCACGGCCAGAACCTCGCGCATGTCGTCGAGGAGCGTGAACTTCAGGCCCTTGGCTTCGACGGTTGCGATCAGATCCTTCCAGCCGGTGATATCCTTACCGAGGATCTTGCGGTTGTAGAAAATGCCGACCGAACCGAATGCGTAAGGCAGACAGTACTCGCCTTTGGGGTCGCTCTTGGCGCGCATGAACGAAGGGTCGATGTTCTTGAAGCCCTCATAGGTGTTTATGTCGGTCTTCTCGAGCAGATCGAGCTTGGCCATGATGTCTTGCATGTGGACCGATGGGAAGACGATGTCGTAGCCGGTGGCGCCTCCCTGGATCTTGGCCAGCATTTCCTCGTTCGAAGAATAAGTGGACAGGTTGACCTTGATCTGGGTCTCGTCCTCGAACTTCTTCAGAACCGCCGGATTGATGTATTCGCCCCAGTTGTAAATGTTGAGTTCGGCAGCAGTGGCCGGTGCTGCCGTCGAAATAGCTGCCGCAAATGAAGCCGCAGCTAACAATGCCCCCAGCCTGCCGCCCCCTGCGCCCAGGACTGTGCGGAAAATGATGTTCATCGGATTCTCCTCTGTTGGTTTTCGCCCTTCGAAGGCTCGCCTTCGCGGCTCCCGGTTGCGGCTTCTCGTGGCCGTTGACTTGGGTGAATAAATGGTATCCAAATCTCTCAATCGCACAAGCGTTATTTAGATAACAATTCGGGGAACGACGAATGCGAGATTCCATTGTCCGGCTTGAGGGGGCGGCAAAGACCTTTCCCACGCCCGAAGGCCTGAACGTAACAGCGCTCGATGCGCTCGACCTCGATGTCGACCGAAACGAGTTCCTGACCCTTCTCGGCCCATCAGGCTGTGGCAAGACAACCCTGCTTCAAGCGATCAGCGGCTTTGTCGAGCTTGATGCCGGGCGCATCCTCATCGATGGCGTGGACATGACCGCCCGTCCGCCCTACCGCAGGCCCGTCAACACGGTCTTCCAGAGCTACGCGCTCTTCCCACACATGACTGTCGGCGAGAACACCGGCTATGCACTGGAGGTAGCGGGCGTCGCCAGATCCGAGCGGATGAAGCAGGTCGCAGCAGTGCTCGACATGGTCGGACTTGCCGGCATGGAAGGCCGCCGTCCGCGTCAGCTTTCCGGTGGCCAGCAACAGCGCGTGGCGCTTGCCCGTGCCATCGTTGCCCGCCCCAAATTGTTGCTTCTCGACGAACCGCTTTCAGCTCTCGACAAGAACTTGCGCCAGGCGATGCAGATCGAGCTCAAGGCCCTGCAAAGCGAGCTCGGCATTTCCTTCATCTTCGTCACCCACGACCAGCAGGAAGCGCTTACGATGTCGGATCGCGTGGCGGTGCTTTCGGGCGGACGAATCCAGCAGCTCGACACCCCGCGGAACATCTACGATCACCCGGCAAACAGCTTCGTGGCCACTTTCGTCGGGGCCAGCAATCTGTTCGAGGGTCAACTCGACAACGGGCGCCTGGTGACGAGCGAGGGGGTGTCGGTCCGCTACCTGCCTTCGCCCGCGAACGTGTCTGGCGCGGCCCAGGCACTTATCCGCCCCGAACAGTTTTTCATAGCAGAGGAGGGCGAGGCCTGTCCTTACCTTGACGTAGACGTAGAGCAGATCGTCTTCGTCGGCTCATCGTTCGAGTTGTTCGGCCGCACTGCGGTGGGACGCAAGGTCGTTGCTGAAATTCCGGCAAGCCGCCGCCGCTTCATCGGAGAGATCGAGCAGGCTCGCAGAGCCCGGCTGTCCTATGACCCGGCTGCCGTCCATCTCATCAGGTGCGACGCCGATGGCATCTGACCTCTCGCTGGCCAGCCGGCGCCGGATGCAGCTTGCCCTGCTGTTGACGCCAGTATCGTTGTTCTTCGCTGTGTTCTTCCTTGGCCCGCTTGCGATCATGATCGCCACCAGCTTCCTGGCGCCGGGTCTTTATGGTGGGGTGGAGTGGGTATTCTATCCGCACAACTATGGCCGCATCCTCGGCTTCGCCGACCCGGCTTTCGAGGACTTCGACCCGGTCTACATCTCCATTTTCCTTCGTTCGCTTAAGATCGCGGCGTTCACGGTCATTGCCACGTTGCTCGTCTGCTATCCTGCCGCCTTCTGCATCGCCCGGCTGTCGGAACGCTCGAAGAATTTCTGCCTGTTCCTGATCACGCTGCCCTTCTTTGCAAGCCTGATCGTGCGCCTGTTCATCTGGGTCCTCATCCTGCGCCAGACCGGCATCGTCAACGAGATGTTGTTGGCGACCGGCATCATCGATCGCCCGCTTGAACTGATCTACACCGACGGCGCGATCGTGCTTGGAATGGTCTACATCTTCATCCCGTTCATGTTCATGCCGGTCTATGCCAGCGTCGAAAAGCTCGACTGGACGCTGGTGCGTGCATCGCTCGATCTCGGTGCCGGGCCCATCCGCACCTTCTTGCGGATCATCCTGCCGCTGACTGCTCCCGGCATTGCCGGTGGCGCAATCATCGTCTTCATCCCGGCACTCGGAAATTTCGTCGTTCCCGCGGTGCTCGGCGGCGCCAAGGTGATGATGCTCGGCAATCTCATCGAGCAGCAGTTCCTCTCTGCCCGCAACTGGCCCTTCGGTTCGGCCCTGGCGATGATGGTCATGAGCGTCATGCTGGTGATGCTCTTCGTCTATGTCATCGCGACAGGCCGCCGCGGCGCCGATGTCACGAACTGAGGAGACGACATGAAGATCGCTCGCTTTCTGTTCCGCGGCAGCCTGTTTGCCTACACGGCGCTATTCTTCGCCTTCATCTATATTCCGCTGGCGCTGATTGCCGTCTATTCGTTCAATTCCAACCCGGTCAACATGATGACCTGGACCGGGTTCACCACAGAGTGGTACGCACAGGTCCTCGGCTTCAAGACGACCGTCTCCGAAAATGCGCTGTACATCGAGTCAACGGATCAACTGGTCCAGGCCGTCTGGAACAGCTTGATCATAGCAAGCTCCACCACCGCGATCTCGACTGTCCTGGGCACCGCCGTGGCGATCGCCCTCTACCGGTTCGCCTTTTTCGGCAAGCGCTTCTATCGCACCGTCATGTTCATGCCGATGTTGATGCCCGACATCGTGCTTGGCATCGCCTTGCTGATCTTCTTCGTAAACTCGGGCATTGCGCTTGGCTTGTGGACCATCATCATCGGCCAGTGCACCTTCCTGATCTCTTATGTCTTCATCGTCGTGTCGGCGCGGCTGGCGGGCATGGACCGTACGCTTGAAAACGCTTCCGCCGATCTCGGCGCCAATGAGTGGGTGACCTTCCGCAAGGTGGTGTTTCCCCAATTGCTGCCAGGAATAGTTGGCGGCGCGCTGCTGGCCTTCATCATCTCGATGGATGATCTCGTGATCACCTATTTCATCGCCGGCGTCGATGTGACGACGCTGCCGATGTTCATCTTCGCCATGCTCCGCCGCGGCATAAAGCCCGAAATCAATGCCATCGCGGTGATGATGCTTTCCTTCTCCTTCATCGTGGCCTCGCTTGGCCTTTATCTGCGCTCTCGGCAGAAATGACACCCATGACCAATACCAGCTCAGCAATTGCCAAAGCCCGGGCCCGCGATCTCGGCCTGCCATTTACAGGCCGGACCGGTCCGCTGAATGCCATCACCGACGTCGATGGCATCAGTGTTGGCTTCAGGACGATCACCGAGGATACGCCGAGGCCGGGACGCAAGCTCCCGGTGCGCACAGGCGTCACTGCCATCATGCCGCATGCGGCCTCGCCAACGCCCGTGCCTGTTTATGCGGGAGTGCATCGTTTCAACGGCAACGGCGAGATGACAGGCACCCACTGGATCGAGGACGGCGGCTACTTTCTCGGTCCCGTCGTGATCACCAATACCCATGCCGTCGGAATGGCTCACCACGCCACCGTCAAATGGATGCTGGAGCGCTACGCTTCGACATATGACACGGACAGCTTCCTGTGGATCATGCCCGTCATTGCCGAAACCTATGATGGTGTCCTGAACGACATCAACGGCCTGCCGATTACGGAGGCGGATGTCAGGGCTGCGCTCGACAGCATGTCGTCTGGGCCGGTGCAGGAGGGTAACAGCGGCGGCGGTACCGGCATGGTTACCTATGGCTTCAAGGGGGGGACAGGCACGGCTTCCCGCATTGTCGAGTTCGGCGGCCGCGAACACCGGATCGGGACTTTGGTTCAGGCCAACCATGGTCAGCGCGACTGGCTGACGATCCGGGGCGTACCCGTTGGCGAACACATGCGGGACGGCACGCCCCAAAGCCAGCTTGCTGAGCGCGGATCCATCATCGTCGTCATCGCCACCGACCTGCCGATGGCCCCGCACCAGTTGCAGCGGCTGGCGCGCCGCGCGACAATTGGCATCGGTCGTGGTGGCACCCCCGGCGGGAACAACTCCGGCGACATCTTTCTGGCTTTCTCGACGGCAAACAAACAGGCCATGGCACACTGCGCGGCACCAAAGCTGGGCATCGAGATCGTCAATGACGAGAAGCTCGACGCGGTCTACGCAGCGACTGTCGACAGCGTGGAGGAGGCCGTCGTCAATGCGATGCTGGCGGCTGAAGATGCCGGCGGCACGGCCTTTGATCGTTTTCGCATCCAGGCCATGCCACATGATCAACTGGTGGCGTTGATGCGCGATTACGGGCGAATGAAGTAGCCGCCGCTGGCCAACGCGGACACGCCCGCGTTGGGAAGGCCGATTTGAAATAGCGCGTCTGGTCCACGCGCCTTTGCGAACAAACCTGGTGCGGACGTCAGCCTTCGTCTTGCACGCTGACATGCCTTTCAAATCTGTCGAGCAACGTGTGCATCTGCTTACGCGCGGCTTCGAAGGCGGGTGAAGCGGCTCGTGCCGCCCTATCGGCTTCGTATGCTTCCTGTGACGCAAAACTGCATTCCCAGCGCACGTCAGGTCCTGATCCCTCCAGCTTCAGCAGGATGCGTCCGGGCTCCAATCCGAGCTCGAGCCTGATTTCCGTTGCCTTGCGGCGCTGCTCCAGAACGGCCTCTGCCTGACCTTGCCTTGCAAAGTAGTTGGTCGCTTCGACGATCATCTTTCCCTCCCCGTTTTGCTGTCTGCCCTGGTTGATCTCGGTCGTACCAAATTTCGCGAGGCAGGTCGCTTGACATCCAAAAATATGATCATAAAGTGTGATCACACTAGATGATCGCATCGTATAGAGATGCCTCGGCGGTGACAAGGAAAAGGTAAGACCGGTGCCAACGATCAAGTCCATCGAAACGCTCATTGTTCAATTGCCGACGCGGCGCGAGCACAAATGGGCCGGCCTGACCGAGGTCATCGGCCGCTATGTCATGGTCAAGATGACCGACAGCGACGGTCGGGTGGGCTGGGGCGAAGCGCCCGCGCTGAAGGACTGGGGCGGCGAGTTCGGTCGCTATTTCGGCGAGTCCGCCATGATCACCCGCAGCGTCATCGAAACCTATCTGGCGCCCGCCGTCATCGGTCTCGAACTCGGCAATTTCGCCGAGCTGCATGCCCGCATGGACGCCATCATCCGCGGCTATCCCTATTCCAAGGCGGCAGTCGAGTTCGCGGCCTACGATCTGACCGGTCGCTGGCTGAACGTGCCGGTCCATACGCTGCTCGGCGGCAAGGCGCGCGACAAGGTCGCAATCACCCATTCGGTCGGCCTGATCTCGATCGAGGAGGCCAAGGTCGAGGCGGCCAAGCTTGCCGCCGAAGGCATCAGGACGATCAAGGTCAAGATCGGCGTGGACCCGGCGCGCGACGTCAAGATGGTGGCGGCGGTGCGCGAGGCGGCCGGCGAGGCGATGGAGATCTGCGTCGACGCCAATGAAGGCTACAAGACGCCTGGCGAGGCGGTGCAGACCGTGCGCCAGATGGAAAAGTACCGGCTCAAATATGTCGAGCAGCCGGTGATGGGCATCGAGCGCATCGCCGAAGTCGGCCGCCGTATCGATGCGCCCGTCATGGCCGACGAGTCGGCATGGAACGCTCACGACGCCGTCCAGATCATCCAGAACGGCGGCATCCAGATCGTCTCGATCTACACCACCAAGGCCGGCGGTCTCTACAAGGCGATGGAGGTCGGCGCGGTCTGCCGCGCTGCCGGCATCATCTGCAACGTCAACGGCTCGATCGAAACAGGCATCGGCAACCTCGCCAATGTCCAGGTCGCGGCTGCCTCGCCGGCGGCGACGCTGTCCTGCGTCATCCCGATCTCGACGCCGGCCGAGGCGCAACACGGCCAGGTCGGCGGTATCTATTACAAGGACGACCTTCTGGTCCAACCGATGCAGGTCGTCGATGGTGCGGTTGTCGTGCCGTCGGGTCCCGGGATGGGCATCGATGTCGATCTGGCCAAGGTCGAAAAATACCGCGTGCGTGACTGAGCGCCGGTCAAAAAACTCAAGGAGAGGAACCAAATCATGCGGGCAGAAATCGTAGCCAAGCAGGTGAGGGCAATGGCCGAGCATGGGCTCGACGCCATCATCTGCTCGTCGCCCGAGAACTTCGCCTATACCGCGGGCTTCGTCGTGCCGTCGCAGCCGCTGATCCGCCACCGCCACGCGATGACCATCGTCACCGCTGATGGACGCACCGCGATCTTTGGCGTCGACATGGAGGCATCGACCATCAAGCGCCGCCTGCCTGACATGGCGGCCCGCATCTGGGCCGAATTCTCCGACGATCCGATGCTGGTGCTGGCCGACCAACTCGCCGGCCTCGGCCTCGGCAAGGCGCGCATCGGCCTCGAGATGGACTATCTGCCGGCAGGCGACTTTGCCCGCCTGATCGCGGCGATGCCAAGCGCCCGCTTCGAACATGCCGAGCCGATCCTGGCCAGGCTGCGCCAGATCAAGACGGCCGAAGAGATCGCTCTGCTCAGCAAGCTGTCGCGCATCGCCGACCAGGCGATCACAGACACGCTGGCCGTGGTCGATGCCGGCGATTCCGAGATGGACATTGCCGGTCACCTGACCCGCAACGTCTATTCGCTCGGCGCCGAGCACTTCAAGCTTCTGATCGTCGCCACCGGCGAGCGCTCGGTGCTCCCCAATGTTGGCCCGTCCGATCGTATCCTCAAGCGCGGCGACGTCTGCCGCGTCGAGATATTCTCGGTCATCAACGGTTACCAGGCCGGCGTCTGCCGCACGGCCATCGTCGGCGAGGCGCCGCCCATGGCCGACAAGATCTGGGCGCACCTTGTCGAGTGCAAATATGAAATCATGGAGAAGGTGAAGCCGGGCGCCAGCTGCCGCGAGATTTACGATGCCTTCATCGCCAAGCTCGCCAAGCTCAACCTGCCGCCGATTTCCTTCGTCGGCCATGGCATCGGCCTGCATCTGCACGAGGATCCATATCTCGGCCTGACGCCGGTGCTCGGCAAGCCGGGTAGCGATGCGCCGCTGGAGGAGAATATGGTGCTCGGCTTCGAGCCGCTTTGCTACGACACCGGCTATGGCTACGGCATGCAGAACAAGGACATGCTTCTGGTGACGTCGAAGGGCTCGGAGCTTCTGTCCGACTATGCCGACACCGACAAGCTGATCCTCTGTGGCACGGCCAAGCAGGGCAGCAAGGTCAAGGCGGTCGCTTGAGCCAGCGTCGCTTGTGAATTGGCAGCCGGGATGCTTTGTGGCCCGGCTTGCAAAGCAAGACGTCGCTTCGCCGTCACGGACCGGCGACGCGATCTGGAGGAGTCCGTGAGTAGAGCATTGGGTGGAGCCGCATGCGCACGCTGATCGAAAATCTGAACTTCGCTTTCACCGTCGACAAGAACGACACGGTGCTGCGCAATGCGAGCGTGGTGGTCGAGAACGACCGCATCGCCGACATCGGAGCTGCCGGTGAGGTGGCCGCGCGCCATAAGGGCAAAAGCTTCGACAAGGTGATCGACGGCACCATGCTGGGCATGTGCCCAGGCTTCGTCGACAGCCATGTGCATTTGTCGGAGACCCTTTCCCGCGCGGTCTTCCCCGACAATCTCAACACCCGTGCCTGGGTGTTCCACTGGGCAAAGCCCTTCTACGCCCATATCACTGAAGAGGATGAATATTGGGGCGCGCTGCTCGGGATCACCGAGATGCTGCGCTGTGGCACTACCTGCTTCCTCGACATGGGCTCTCAATACGATCCCGGCATCGTCATCCGTGCCATGGACAAGACCGGCATCCGCGGCATCACCGGCCGTCACGCCGCCGACAACCGTCCGGCGGAGTTGCCGCGCGGCTGGACCGAGGAGATGGCCGAGCACCACTTCTTCCCCGATGCGCAGACGGCGCTGAAGGTGCTCGAGGAAAACGTGCTGCGCTACAACAATACGCTCGACGGTCGTGCCCGCTGCTGGGTCAACATCGAGGGCAAGGAGCCCTGTAGTCTCGAACTGCATGTCGGCGCCGTGGCATTGGCCGAGAAGCTGGGCGTCGGCACGACCTATCACCTGGCGACCTCGATCGAGGAGGCCAAGGTCTGCGAAAGCAAGTATGGCTGTTGGCCGATCACCCGTGTCGACAATGCCGGCGGCATCCGCAAGAACCTGGTCATCGCCCATGGCGCGGCGGTGTCGGACGAGGAGGTCAAGCTTCTGGCTGAACGTGGCGCCAGCGTCGCCTTCTGCCCGTGCTCTTCATTCAAACTCGGCAAGGGCGCAACGTCGATCGGCAAGTATCCCGAGATGGTCCGGGCCGGCGTCAAGGTCGGCCTCGGCACCGACGGCGTGTCGGCTGCAGGCAACATGAACCTGATGCGCCAGATGCTGGTCGTCGCCGGCATGTTCAAGGACGCGCGGCTGAAGCCCGACGTCTTCACCGCCCGCGACGCCCTGCGTGCCGCGACCATCGAAGGCGCGCGCGCCCTGATGTGGGACGACGAGATCGGCTCGCTGGAGATCGGCAAGAAGGCCGACTTCATCCTGTTCGATCTCGACCATGTCGAGTGGACACCGTTCTACGATCCGCTGCAGGCGCTGGTGTTCTCTGCGTCGACCGCTTCGATCACCCAGACATGGGTCGACGGCAAGGCAGTCTATGCCGACGGCAAGGTCCAGGGCGTCGACGAGGCCGGCATTCGCCGTAAGGCGCGCGAACTCGCCGCTGCCGCAGTGGTGCGTGCGGGCCTGCACGAGCACGGCGTCGAGACGACTACGACGCTTTACGACGAAGGCAACTGATGGCCAGTCCCTTCCGTGCCTCACGTTGCGGAAGGGCTTGGCACCAGCTATGAAGACACGCGTTCAAGAGGCTGCATGGGAGAGATCGGCCGCTGCAAGATGACACCGGCCGACGCCGACGGAGCAACCCCCCAGGAAACTCTCAGGCAAAAGTGACCATGCAGTTGAACGATCTGGAGAGAGGCGCCACGAGCGTCCACCGAAGGGGAAAGCCGCAGCGGTCGGGCCGGTGCGGTTAAGCTCTCAGGTACAGCGACAGATTGGGGAAAACAGCGGGTTTCGGCCCGCGCCCAACTTTGATCGCGGAGAGTGAAATGCCCCATATTGCCGTTATCGGCGCCGGTATCACCGGCGTCACCACCGCCTATGCCCTTCTGGAACGTGGCTACCAGGTCACCGTCGTCGACCGCCAGCGTTATGCTGCGATGGAGACATCGTTCGCCAATGGCGGCCAGCTGTCGGCCAGCAACGCCGAGGTCTGGAACCATTGGTCGACGCTGCTCAAGGGCCTCAAGTGGATGCTGCGCAGCGATGCACCGCTGCTGATGAACCCCAGGCCGACCTGGCACAAATATGCCTGGCTGGCTGAATTCGTCTCCAACATCGCCAATTATCGCGACAATACGGTGGAGACGACGCGGCTGGCGATTGCCGCGCGCAAGCACCTGTTCGCCATCGCCGAACGCGAGAACATCGACTTCGATCATGTCCGCCGCGGCATCCTGCATTTCTATTGGGACAGACCGAGCTTCCAGCATGCGCTGAAGGTCAATGCGATGCTGGTCGAGGGCGGGCTCGACCGCCGGCCGGTGACGGCTGAGGAAGTAAAGTCGATCGAGCCGACGCTGCATGGCGATTTCCACGGCGGCTTCTACACGCCGTCGGATTCGACCGGCGACATCCACAAGTTCACCTTCGGCCTCGCCAAGGCCTGCGAGCGCCGCGGCGCGCGTTTCGTCTTCGATGCCTCTGTCGACCGCATCGCCAGGGACGGCGTGTTCTGCATCGGCTACACGACGTCAGGTGCCGACGGCCAGCCCGACCACAGGGTCGTCGAGGCCGACGGCATCGTTGTCTGCGCCGGTGCCGCCAGCCGCCATTTCGCGGCGATGCTTGGCGACCGGGTCAACGTCTATCCGGTCAAGGGCTACTCGATCACCGTGCATCTCGACGACGAGCGCAGCCAGGCTGCTGCGCCTTGGGTCAGCCTGCTCGACGACCGCGCCAAGATCGTCACCAGCCGTTTGGGGGCAGGGCGCTTTCGTGTCGCTGGCACGGCCGAGTTCAACGGCATGAACCGCGACATTCGCGATGACCGCGTCAGGCCGCTGGTCGACTGGACGCGCACGCTGTTCCCGGATGTCGACACCAACAGGGTCGTGCCCTGGGCTGGCCTCCGGCCGATGATGCCGAACATGATGCCGAGGGTCGGCAAGGGCCGCCAGCAGGGCGTGTTCTACAACACCGGCCATGGCCATCTCGGCTGGACGCTGTCGGCAGCCACAGCCCAGATGGTCGCGGAAACCATTTCGGGCGAGTTCCGCGCCGACGCTGCGATCGCGGCCTGAACTGGAGTTATGACGATGAACATGATGAACCGGGTTGATGACAGCGTCTTTGTCGACGGCCTTTCGATTTCTCGGGAATTGCACGACTTTGTCGTTGCCGAGGCTCTGCCTGGGACGGGTGTGGATGCGGATGCGTTCTGGTCGGGTTTTGCCGACATCGTGCATGATCTCGGGCCGAAGAACCGGGCTTTGCTTGAGAAGCGCGACGACTTCCAGCTGAAGCTCGACGCCTGGTACCGCAAGCACGGCGCCCCGCACGACATGGCCGCCTACAAGGCGTTTTTGTCCGACATCGGCTATCTGATCCCGGAAGGTCCGGCCTTTGCGGTGACCACCGAGAATGTCGACCCCGAGATCGCCACGGTTGCCGGCCCGCAGCTGGTGGTGCCTGTGATGAATGCGCGTTACGCGCTGAACGCTGCGAACGCCCGCTGGGGTTCGCTCTATGATGCGCTCTACGGCACCGATGCGATCCCCGACAGCGATGGTGCCGAGAAGACCAGGGGCTACAATCCCAGGCGCGGTCAGAAGGTCATCGCCTGGGCCAAGGCGTTTCTGGACGCGTCCGCGCCGCTGACACAGGGCAGCTGGTCGGACGTGACAGGGCTTGCGGTCGAGGGCGGGCAGCTGAAGCTTGCGAGCGCTTCAGGCGCGGTTGCGCTGCGCGACGCAAAACAGTTCGCCGGCTATCGTGGTGCTGCTGCCAATCCCGATGCGGTGCTGCTGGTGAAGAATGGCCTGCATGTCGAGGTCGTGGTCGACAGGGAGAGTGCGATCGGCAAGTCCGATCCGGCCGGCATCTCCGACATGATCCTGGAATCGGCCTTGACCACCATCCAGGACTGCGAGGATTCGGTTGCGGCGGTGGACGCCGAAGACAAGGTTGCCGTTTACCGCAACTGGCTCGGCCTGATGAAGGGCGATCTGTCTGAAACCTTCGACAAGGGCGGCAGGCCGGTTACCCGCAAGCTCAATGCCGACCGTGAGTACACCGGCGCCGATGGCAGGACTGTCTCGCTGCCCGGCCGCTCCTTGATGCTGGTGCGCAATGTCGGCCACCTGATGACCAATCCTGCGATCCACGACCGCGACGGCCACGAGGTGCCGGAGGGCATCATGGATGCGGCTGTTACCGCTTTGATCGCCCTGCACGACGTCGGCGCCCATGGCCGCCGCATGAACAGCCGTGCCGGTTCGATGTATGTCGTCAAGCCGAAGATGCATGGCCCCGAGGAAGTGGCCTTTGCCGTCGAGATCTTCGACCGCGTCGAACGCCTGGTCGGCATGCCCAGAAAGACTATCAAGATGGGCATCATGGACGAGGAGCGGCGCACCACCGTCAACCTTAGGGAGTGCATCCGTGCCGCCAAGGAACGCGTGGTGTTCATCAACACCGGCTTCCTCGACCGCACCGGCGANGAGATCCACACCTCGATGGAAGCCGGCCCGATGGTGCGCAAGGGCGACATGAAGCAGGCGCCGTGGATCAATGCCTATGAGGCCTGGAATGTCGACACCGGGCTCGAATGCGGCCTGTCGGGCCATGCCCAGATCGGCAAGGGCATGTGGGCGATGCCCGATCTGATGGCAGCGATGCTGGAGCAGAAGATCGCCCATCCGAAGGCCGGCGCCAACACAGCCTGGGTGCCGTCGCCGACGGCAGCGACGCTGCATGCCACCCACTACCACAAGGTCGACGTGCACCAGGTGCAGGCCGAGCTGAAGAGCCGGCCCAAGGCGCGTCTCGACGACATCCTGTCGGTGCCTGTGGTCGTTCGTCCCAACTGGACGCCCGACGAGATCCAGCGCGAGCTCGACAACAACGCGCAAGGCATTCTCGGCTATGTCGTGCGCTGGATCGACCAGGGCGTCGGCTGCTCGAAGGTGCCAGACATCAACGACGTCGGGCTGATGGAAGACCGCGCCACCTTGCGCATTTCCTCCCAGCACATCGCCAACTGGCTGCGTCATGACGTCTGCTCGCACATCCAGGTGATGGACTCGCTGCAGCGCATGGCAGCCATCGTCGACCGCCAGAATGTCGGCGATCCGCTCTACCGACCGATGGCGCCCGAGTTCGACCAGTCGACCGCCTTCCGTGCTGCCTGCGATCTCGTCTTTGAAGGCCGCGCCCAGCCCAATGGCTACACCGAACCGGTGCTCCACAAGCGCAGGCTCGAGCTCAAGGCGAAGATGAGCAAACGCGCCGGCTGACCCAGCGGCGTTGAGAGCTGGCGCTCGACGTTGCCCCTCTCTGCCCTGCCGGGCATCTCCCCCTCAAGGGGGGAGATCAGTCGCGTCACCGGCAGTGCCCATCCTGGCCGGCCGAAAGGTGCAGCACCGGAGCCTCGGCGATTGGCCGCGGCGCCGGTGAAGGCCTGATCTCCCCCAGGGGGAGTTTGGCCGCCAGGCCAGAGGGGCGAACAAGCGCCCCGACGTCAGAATCTGCGGACCCGCGTGATCGCTCGAACCGCTAACCAGTGCCCCTAGACCCACAAGCCTCATCAATCCCTTGGAGAAAAACATGACCGAACTGACGCTCGCTGCCGCAAACACCATCATCGCAGCGGCCCTTGCCAAGGGTGCCGAGGCCAGGATGAAACCGCTGACGGTCGCCGTGCTCGACGCCGGCGGCCATCTCAAGGCGTTCCAGAAGCAGGATGGCGCCTCGATGCTGCGTTATGAGATCGCCTCAGGAAAGGCGTATGGCGCGCTGGCAGTCGGCATGGGCTCGCGCTGGCTCGACCAGACGGCGAAGGAGCGGCCGCACTTCATGGAAGGGCTCAACGCCGTTTCCGGCGGCCGCATCGTGCCGGTTCCCGGCGGCGTGCTCATCCGCGACGCATCAGGCAAGCTCCTCGGCGCCATCGGCATCACCGGCGACACCTCTGATAACGACGAACTCGCGGCCATCGCAGGTATCGAGGCAGCGGGGCTCAGGCATCAGGCTGCTTGAAAGACGGAAGCGCATTCTTACGCTTGACAATTCCCAGTGTGATCATAAAGTGTGATCAAACTGATTGATGGCAATCAATTGGCGCGAGGAACGGGGAGGAGTACCTGTTCCCAGCATGACGTCGTGCGGCCGGCAGGTCGTACCTCGGCCCCCGGAGGAGAAAATGAAAGTTGCAGTATTAGGCGCGGGTGCGGGCGGTGCAGCCTCGGTCGCAGAATTGGTCCAGGCCGGGCACGACGTGCACTTCTGGGCGCGGTCGGCGGAAACGCTGGAGCCGCACATCAGGTTGGGCGGCGTCGCCTATGAAGGTAAGCTCGGCGAGGGCGTCGCAAAGCCGGCGCTGATCACCACCGATCTCAAGGCGGCGATTGCAGGCGTCGATGTCGCTGTCGTCGTGCTGCCGACCTTCTCGCATTCGGCCATCGCTTCGGCGCTGGAGGCTGCCGGCTGGTCGTCGAGCAGGCCGGTTGTGCTCAATCCCGGCCACACCGGCGGCGCGCTGGAATTCGCCGAGACTTTTTCGCGCACAGGTCGTGCGGCACCTCCCGTCGTCGAATTCTCGACGCTGACCTATGTCGCGCGCAAGTACCGCCCGGACGGCGTCACCGTGTCAGGGCGCGCCAAGCAGCTCAAGGCCGCAGCGCTCAAGGGTGGGGCCGAGGTGCTGGAGATCGCCGGCAAGCTCTATCCGGGCCTCACGCCTGTGGCCGACGTGATCGCGTCGGACCTGTCCAACGTGAACATGATCCTGCATCCGCCGGGTGCTGTTCTGGCAGCGGCCTGGGTCGAGGCGACGGGTGGAAACTTCACCTTCTACGTCGACGCAATGACCCCCGGCGTCGCCCGCGTCATGAAGCAGCTCGACGACGAGCGTCTGGCGGTCGCCAGGGCCTTTGGACATGATCTGCCCAATCTGGTCGAGGAGATGAAGCTGCTCGGCACCGTCGAGGCCGACGTGACCGACACCAGCGATTTCCGCGCCGCGATCGCGGGCGGCGAGGCCAACAAGCGCATCAAGGGCCCGGATTCGCTCGAATACCGCTACTACAAGGAAGACTTCGGCCACGGGCTGCTGCCGTTCCTCGAATTCGCCAGGATTGCCGGCGTCGATACGCCTGTGGCGCATTCGCTCTACAGCTTGGCACAGATCGCCGTCGGCACCGATTACCGCAAGGGCGGCCGCACCGCCGAGGCAATGGGCATCGCCGGCATGACCAAGGCCCAGGTGATCGAGAAGGTGAGAGCGAAATGAGCTGGAACAACACCACCATCGCCGTCGTTGCCGGTGACGCCCGCGAACAGGAAATCGCCCGTTGTGCAGTGCGCGCCGGCGCCACCGTCCGTGCCTATGGTTTCCCATGGCCTGACGAGGGCATCGAAGGCGTCTACCACGCCAAGGACGCCGCCGATGCGCTCAAGGGGGCCGACATCGCCCTGTTCCCGATCCCCGGCATCACCGCGGAAGGCGCGCTGTTTGCGCCGAAGTGCCCTGAGAAGATCATCCCGACCCGCGAGATGCTTGATGGTATGAACAAGCCTGCTCATATCATCCTCGGCTGGGCCGACGCCAATCTGAAGGCTCATTGCGAGGCCCTCGGCATTACGCTGCACGAGTATGAATGGGACGTCGATCTGATGCTGCTGCGCGGCCCGGCGATTGTCGAAGGTGTGCTCAAGGTGATCATCGAGAACACCCAGATCACCATCCACAAGTCCAACATCTGCCTGGTCGGGCAGGGCACAATTGGCTCGCTTTTGACCAACACGCTGGTGGCGCTCGGCGCCCATGTCCATGTCGCTGCGCGCAATCCGGTTCAGCGTGCAGCGGCTTACGCCGCAGGCGCGGAATCGCTGACGCTCGAACAGTTGCCCGAATTCCTGCCCAAGATGGACATCGTCATCGGCAGCGTGCCGAAGCGGCTGCTCGATCGTGACCAGCTGAAGCTGTTGCCCAAGCACGCGCTGCTGGTCGATGTCGCGGCGCCGCCCGGCACCATCGATAGGGAGGCGGCTGCCGAGCTGGGGCTGAAGGCGATCTGGGCTCGCGGCATGGGCGCTCGCGCCCCGATCACCGTCGGCCGCAGTCAGTGGAGCGGCATCTCGAGGCGCATCGAAGGCATTTTGGAGCAGAAGTGATGAAGGCGGATCTGGTCATCAAGAACGCGCGCGTGGTTCGCCACGACGGCGAATTCCACGGCGGCGTCGCGGTCAAGGACGGCAAAATCGTGCTGACCGGAGCCGACGAGGTGCTGCCGGACGCAACCCGCACCATCGATGCCGAGGGCAAGGTGCTCATGCCGGGCCTGATCGACCCGCATTGCCATCTCGGCGTGAAGTTCCCCTATCCTGAGGACATGCGCACCGAGACGGCGGCAGCTGCCTCAGGCGGTGTCACCACCGCGCTGCTCTACATCCGCAACCTCAAGGAATCCTATCTGCCGTTCTACGAGGAGCGGAAGGCGCTGGGCGAGGAGAACTCGGTCATCGATTTCGGCTTCCACTTCGGCATCCAGCGCGAGGAACACATCGCCGAAATCCCCGAGATCGTCGCCAAGACCGGGGTGAAGTCGTTCAAGTGCTATTTCGGCTACGAGCCAGACAATCCGATCGGCATCGTGCCGGCGACGGATGGCTGGGTCTATGCGGCGATGCGCATCCTGTCGAAGATTCCCGGCGGCGTGATCAACGTTCACTGCGAGAACACCCAGATCGCCTCGTGGATCAAGAAAGAGATCGCCGCGACCGGTCGCCAGGACCTCGGCGCTTACACCGAATCGCGTCCGGCCTTCTGCGAGGTCGAAACCATCAGGCGCATGATCTTCCTCGCCGAGAAGACCGGCTGCTCGCTGCATCTGGTGCATACGTCTGTCGGCATGGGCCCGGTGCTGGCCGCCGAGGCGCAGGCGCGCGGCGTGCATGTCACCGTCGAGACCTGCCCGCATTACCTGACGCGCACCTGCTATGACGAGGATCTGGACATGCGCGCCAAGATCTCGCCGCCGCTGCGCGATCGCAACGAGCTCGAAGGCCTGTGGGCCGGCATGCTCAACGGTTCGGTCTACAGCCTGGGCACTGACCATGTGCCCTTCCTGCCCAAGAAGCTTGAGGACCTGTGGACGGAATTCCCCGGTGTCGTCAGCTTCCCATGGGAGCTGTCTTTGATGCTGCATTTCGGGGTGCACCAGCGCGGGCTGCCGCTCAGTCGCCTGGTCGAGCTCAACTCGTTCAACCCGGCGCGCCGCTTCGGGCTGTGGCCACGCAAGGGCCATATCGATGTCGGCTTCGATGCCGACCTCGTGCTGGTGGACCTCGACGAGGAACGCACGGTCGCGCACACGGGCAAGGGCACCTGCATCTATGAGGGCTGGAAGCTTAGGGGATGGCCTGTCATGACCATCGCCCGCGGCGACGTGGTCTACGAAAACGGCGTGGTTGCCGAGAGCAACTATGGCCGCGGCCGCTGCGTGACGGTGCCGTCATGACCCAAGGGGTCTCCGACCAGCTCGACCTGGCCGGCCGCATCTCGCTGGCACCGACGCGTCTGCCGGTGCGCGAAGCGGTCGACAGGATCGTCGCTCGCAAGGCGACGATCCGCCAGGAGAGGTTGTCGGGGATCCATAACCCATGGGGCCACTGCATCGGCCTGACCGATCCCTGGAGCTTTCTCGACCTGTGCGAGAGCGATCTTGTGATCGACGCCGCGATAAAGATCATCGGAGCTGACGTTATCCTCTGGGACAGTGAGCTGTTCGCCGAAGTTGGTCACTACGGCGAGTTTGTCGCCCAGGGCCGTGAAGGCCGCTACTGGCCGGTGACGCCGCTGGCGGGCGTCGTGGTGCTGGCGGCTGTCAGTAGGGAGAAGCCGGTAATCAAGGCAGTCCGGCTGGAGGAGATAGATCCCGACGTGCTCGCCGGTTTCGACCCGTCGGAGCCGCTCTACGTCGTCAGGCTGATGCCGGCGACGAGCCGCTTCGAGCGCGATCCGAACCATCCGGCCAACCGTGCCTGCATGGAAGAGCAGGTGCTGGTCAATTATTCGAACCGCCCGTTGTGGCTGCTTTCGGGCGCCGATCGGGCCAACAACGATCTGGTTTCGGGTTTTGCACCCGCCGTGCCCGTCTGGGCCTCCGGTGCCATGCCCAGCGAAAGAGAGGAGAAATAGCAATGCCGTTCGTCGTCGTAGAGATGTGGGAGGGGCGCACTGTCGAGCAGAAGCGCAACCTCGTGAAAGCCATCACCAAGGCCATGGTCGAGGAGGCCGCCTGCAAGCCCGATCACCTGCATGTGGTGATCCATGAGACGCCCAAGGACAGCTGGGGTCGCGGCGGCGTGCTCGGCATCGACATGGTGGAGCACAAGTGATGGCGCTCGACGTTCTCGACTATCGCAAGTCGGCGCTTCTGGTCATCGACCTGCAGAACGCCTTCATCCATGAGAAGGGCACGCTCGGCGTCTCGGGCGTCGACACCAAGCGCCTGTCGGCGATCGTGCCGCCGCTGGCCAAGCTGATCAAGCGCTGCCAGGACACCGGCATCCCTGTCATCTGGACGATGCAGGAGCATTTCGCCGTCGACCAGAACCGCGCCAAAAAGAAGCTGCTCGGCCACACCGCCCGCCGCAAGCAGGTGTCGGCGCTGGCCGGCAGCTGGGACGAGCAGATCATTGACGAGCTGAAGCCGCTGGCCGATTTCGATCCGGCCTTCGTCATCCGCAAGCATCGCTTCGGCGCCTTCTACGAGACGCGTCTCGAAATGATGCTGAAGATGCTCGGCACCCAGCATCTGTTCGTCACCGGTGCGACCACCAATGCCTGTGTCGAAACCTCGATCCGCGAGGCCTATCTGCGCGACCTCGACGTGATCGCGGTCGACGACTGCGTGTCGGGTGTCAACGCCGAGTGGGAAGCCACCGCCAAGCAGGTGTGGAAGCAGTATTTCTGCGAGATCGCCCACTCGTCCGAAGTGCTCGACTGGATCGGCGAACAGGTCAAGCCGCGCGTCACCAACTACGGCCACCAACTGATCATGGTCAACGATATCGAGACGTCGGTGGCCTTCTACACCAACCAGCTCGGCTTCACGATCCGTCCGGCCAAGCCGCTGGCCGACGGGCGTCCGTTCACCGCCTTCCATCAGGGCATCGCGCTGATCCACGGCAAGGCCTCTGATCATCGCCAGCTCGATCACATCGCCTTCGAGGTCAACGACGTGCGCGCCATGGATGCCAGGTTGAAGAAGGCAGGCGTGAAGTACTACACCGACCTGCATGATGGGCCTTATGGCCTGACGATCTATATCGCCGACCCCGACGGCACCAAGGTCGAACTCTATCAGGTCGGCGCCACGGCCTGACCCGTTCGCGGATATTCATGCAAAAAAGCCGCCGGTTTTCGGCGGCTTTTTTCTTGGTGCCTGACGTCGCCTCGGCTCAATCGAGCGCCAGGCCCTCCAACTGGTCGAGTTCGGCATAGGCGGGCAGGGAGGTCGAAAGCGGTGCGCCGTCGCGGATGACGATGCGGTTGCTCTCCGCGCGCGACAGCACCTCCGACCAGCTGCGGCCTTCGCAGAGGATGAAGTCGGCCGGCTGACCCTCGGCGATGCAGCCCTTGCCCATCATGCCCATGATCTCAGACGGAGTTGTAGTCACGGCACCGATCCAATTACCGGTTGGGTGGTCGAGATGCAGTACACGCGTGCCCAGCCGGAATGTTTCGAGCATGTCGAGATCACCATAGGAGTGGAAGGGGTCGCGGGTGTTGTCGGAGGCCAGCGCTACCGGGATGCCGCGATGCTTCATCTCGTGCAGCAAAGTCACGCCGCGCCATCTGGGGGTTGTGCCGTTACGGCGATCCTGGAGATAGAGATTGCATGTTGGCAGCGACACGACGGCGACGCCTGCTGCCGCGACCGTGTCGAGCGTGGCATCGACGACTGCTTTCTCTTGCATCGCCAGCGAACAGCAGTGACCCACCAGCACCTTGCCGCCGAAGGAGGAGCGTAGCTTGGCCTCGGCGATGCGCAGCAATGCGTCGGCTGCGGGGTCCGCAGTTTCGTCGGCGTGGAAGTCCAGGTTGAGACCATGGCGGGCGGCGGCGGCAAACATGCGGTCAAGCAATTGGTCGATGTCGGGGGCGGGATAGGCAACCGCCCCCAGTGTGCCACCCGCAGCAGCCATTCGCCGCGCCACGCCATCGAGAAAGATGTCGTCGCGGGCCATGTCGATGGGGAACAGGCATGAGGCCTGCAGGTCGATGCGACCGCGCCAATGCTGCCGGAGTTCCATGAACATCGGCCAGGAAATGGCGTCTTGCGGCGGTTGCGAGTCGATGTGGGTGCGTATAGCCGAGGTGCCGTAGTGGAAGGCCGAGCGCAGGGCGAAATCCATGCGCATGAAGACGTCTCCGGCAGACCAGTTGGCGGTCCGATCGGCGCGGGTCGCGGCCAAGGCTCCTTCGAAGGTCCCGTTCGCTGCGGGCGTGCGCGCCAGGATATGGCCCTTGTCGAGATGGGTGTGGCAGTCGACGAAGGTGGGCAGGGCGACGCGGCCGCCTACGTCGATGATGCCTTCGCTTGTTTCGGTGGAGCTGCTGCGCGCCGCAGTTGTTGCCAATATCCTGCCGTGCTCTACAGTCAGGTCAGCAAGAAAGAACCCTGGGGCGTCCATGGCACCTGTTCTTGTCACTGCACTGTTGAGGCGCACGTTGCGCAATATGTACCGGCCCGTCTTGGCGCCGCCGGCGATCCTTTCGCGCAAGGCGGCCTGGTCGACGACGGGTGCAGTCATTGGCGAAACTCCGGAAGGGCTGTGGTGACGGCTGCACGCTTTGCGCGACGCTGGCTATCCTGGCGAAACGGCGTGGCAGTTAAAGGTTGCCGTTTTCGTTAAGTTCATTTATTGATCACAATATGAGATCACAGATCGCGGCCTGTCAACTTCATGCCCCCGGCCGGTGCGACTGCAAGAGATCAGCGGGAAAGGCTGTTCCTGTCGGATCGCAAAACTCGAATAAAAGAGACGGAGGCTAAAGACAGGATGCGGATCGAAAAGCCGGAAATCGAGCCCAACGGCGAGGGCGCAAAGCCCGCGCGTGGGCATGTGCACGAACACGTGCTGCGCTACATGCGACGTGGATTGATGGTCGGCGCGTTCCTGCCCGGCCAGGTGATGAGCCTGCGCAAGCTGGCCGCTGGTCTCGGCACCAGCCCGATGCCGGTGCGCGAGGTGCTCAGCCGCCTGGTTGCCGCCAATGCACTCGAGGAAACCAAGGGTGGCTCGGTGCGGGTGCCGAGACTCAATCCGGAGAAACTGAGCGATCTCTTCGCCGTGCGCGAAATGCTCGAGGGCATGGCGACCGAACTTGCAGTCAAGAAGGCAGGGCCGGAGCTGATCAGCGAACTTTCGGCGATCAACAAGCAGCTGCTGACGGCAATCGAGAAGCGCGACATCCTGAACTGCCTGTCGTTCAATCAGAAATTCCACTTTACGCTCTATGAGGCGGCCGCCTCGGAAGTGCTGATGCCGCTTATCGAGTCGCTGTGGCTGCAATTCGGCCCGACGATGTACATGTCGTTGTTGATCCCTTCGATGCCCTGGAATGCCTCCGATCACGAGGACATCCTGGCAGCGCTCAAGGAAGGCAACGCGGCGGCGGCCAAGAAGGGCATCGTCCACGACATCCGTACCACCTGCAAGGCGCTGCTCAGCGTCGCCGGTCCACAAGGGTTGGAGCTGCCCTTCGCCCACGGTCCTGAGCTGCAATTCGATTACTGATTTTCTCTGGGAGGAGCTCGCGATGGCGGGAAAGATCGAAGACAAGCTGGCGAGCCTGGGAATCTTGCTGCCGGCAACGACGGCGCCGCTGGCCAATTACGTTCCGGCACGCCGCCACGGCGGCCAGGTCTACATTTCCGGCCAGGTGCCTGCTGAAGGCGGCAAGGACAAGTTCACTGGCAAGCTTGGCTCCGACTACTCGGTCGAGGAAGGCCAGGCCGCGGCGCGCCTGTGCGCCGTCAACATCCTCGCCCAGCTCAAGCAGGCGCTTGACGGCGATCTCGATCGCGTCGTCGGCGTCATCCGCCTTGGCGGCTTCGTCAATGCCGAGCCCGACTTCAGGGATCATCCCAAGGTCATCAACGGTGCCTCCGACCTGATGGTCGAAGTGTTCGGCGACGCCGGGCGCCATGCCCGTGCCGCCGTCGGCTGCTACTCGCTGCCACGCAACGTGCCGGTCGAAATCGACGCGATCTTCGAGGTCAACTGATCATGTTGCCTACCGCTCCCGTGTCGGATGACAGGATTCCGGTCCATGTGCTGACCGGCTTCCTCGGCAGCGGCAAGACAACCTTTCTCAGGCATCTGCTCGGCGAGCCCGATCTCGCCGACACCGCGGTGGTCATCAACGAGTTCGGCGAAGTCGGGCTCGACCACCTGCTCGTCCGCGAAGTCTCCGAAGACGCGGTGCTGTTGTCGTCGGGCTGCCTGTGCTGCGCCGTGCGCGATGACCTTGTCTCGACGCTTGCCGATATGCTCGAGATGGTCCGCCGCGGCGAGGTGGCGCCGTTTCGCCGTGTCGTGGTGGAGACCAGCGGGCTTGCCGATCCCGCACCGATCATGCAGGCCGTCATGAGCGACCTCAAGCTCAGGCGCGGCTATCGTGCCGGCATCATCGTTGCGACCGTCGACGGTGTCGGCGGCGCCGGGTCGATCGTCCAGTTTGCCGAAGCCGTGCAGCAGGTGGCATTGGCCGACTGTGTCGTCGTCACTAAGTCGGACCTTGTCGAGCCTTGGCGGCTCGATGCGCTCCAGCTCGACATCGCCAAGGTCAATCCGTCGGTCAGGCGCCTTGTGTCGAGTAAGGCAAGCAAGCCGCGTTCAGCCGAAGTCTTCGACCACCCCGACGAGTGGCAGCCGCGTCATATCGAACTCGCCGATGTCCCGATGGCAGGCAAGCACAGCGCCGGCGTCGAGACCTTCACCGTCACCGTCGACAAGCCGGTCGATTGGCCTGCCTTCGTCGACTGGCTCGAATTGCTGCTGGCCGGCCGTGGCCAGTCGATCCTCCGGGTCAAGGGGCTGCTCTCGGTCAAGGGCGATCCTCGACCTGTCGTTATCCATGGCGTGCAACACGTCGTGTATCCGCCCGAGTATCTGCCGCGGTGGCCCGAGGGGTCCGAAGGTGGCTGGCTGGTGTTTATCGCCCGCGATCTGAGCCTGCAGGCCATCGAGAACTCGCTGCCCAGCACTTTTGCAGCGGCTCACTAAGCTACATCTCTTGTCATCAAATTTTTGCGACCGGCTGCGACCTCGCTGTCGATCTTCGCTTCCACGCAGGTTGCGGCGACGCGACGCGTGGTGAATCCACGAGCGATTTCCGATGCTTGGACAAAGCGTCGCAAAGGACGTCGTGAGTGGTGCGACGATCCGAAAATCCTGGTCGCCGCATCCCGATTCATTGCTTGACAATCACCAAATGTGATCACACTATGAGATCAAGAATTGAGGTTGAGGGTAGGAGCCTCGGGTTCGGTTCTTGGGGAGAGAGGCAGGCCTTCGGGCCAATTGGGCGCTGGAGGGCGTCCGTTAGGGAGGAGTGATATGTTGTACGCCACAGGTGTCATTCGCGGTGCCGCGCTTGCCGCGACAGCCGCCTTCGCCACGCTCATGGCCAGCCAGAGCGCCATGGCCGAAGACGTGAACGTCCGTTTCAGCTGGAAGCTCAAGGGTGAGTACGGCTTCTTCTATCTGGGTGAGCAGAAGGGCATCTACAAGGATGCCGGCGTGACCTTGAAGCTCGGCGAAGGTGCCGGCTCGCAGGCCGCACTCGGCTCGCTCATCCAGGGCCAGGAAGATGCTGTCATCCTGCCCGGCATCTTTGCCATTTCGGCAATCCAGAAGGGCATGCCGGTCAAGATCATCGCGCTTTATCAGCCGGAGTCGCCGATTGCGCTGATCTCGCATCCCGACAAGGCGGTGAACACGCCCAAGGATCTCGAGGGCAAGACCATTGCCCATGCCGTCGGTGAGACCGGCACCTCCTATCTCGGCGCCTTCTGCGAGATCAACAAGATCGACTGCAGCAAGGTCTCCAAGGTCCAGATGGACTCGCAGTCGCGCGTGCCGCAGTTCCTGCAGAAGCAGGTCGACGTCGTCAGCGTCTACAAGACCAATGACCTGCCGGTGCTCGAGGACAAGACAGGCCAGAAATTCCCGACGCTCGACCTGACCGAATTCGGTCTGGCCGTGCCCGGCATGGCGGTTGTCGCCAGCGATGACGGCATCGCCAAGAAAGGTCCGGCGCTCAGGAGCTTCCTGGCAGCCAATGCCAAGGCGATCGAGTTGACCCGTGCCGATCCGGCTGCCGCCACTGCGGCGCTCAAGGCCGTCTGGCAGGCGGGTCCTTCCGATAAGGTCGTGCAGGAGCAGATCGAGGCAACCTCGGCATCGATCCATTCGCCTACCGGTACGCCCACCGGCTACATCGACGAGAAGGCGATCGCCGACGCGCTCAAGCTGATCGGCAGTGTCGAGGAAATCGGCGATGCCAAGCCGATCTCGGCTTTCTATACCAATGAACTTCTGACGCAGTGAGGCTACGGTGGCGAGTACGGATGTAATCGGCGCCGATCGCGCGCAGGCAAAACAAGGCAAGAAGATGAGCAGGAAAAAGTCGCGAGGACCCTGGCTTGAGCGTTATTCGGCGCTCATCCTCGCAACCATATTGCTTGGCGCCTGGCAGGTGCTGGTTCCGTTGTCGGGCCTTTCGGAATTTGTCCTGCCGACGCCGCTGGCCATTGCCAAGCGCATCGTCAATGAGCTTCCGCTGCTCGCCACCCATGCCTACGTCACCTTGTTCGAGGTCGTCGCCGGCTTTGCCATGGGCGTGTTGATCGGCATTCCCCTGGCGCTGTCTATCTTCTATTCGCGTGCCTTCGAGCGCGCCATCTATCCGATCCTGGTGGCACTGCAGACCGTGCCCAAGGTGGCGCTGGCGCCGCTGCTGGTGCTCTACCTCGGCTATGGCTGGGCGCCAAAGATCACGCTGGCCTTCCTGATCTCGTTCTTCCCGATCGTCATCTCGACAGTCGTCGGCCTGCAATCGCTGGACAAGAACCTGGTCAATCTCGTCCGCTCGATGGGCGCCAGCGAATGGCAGACCTTCTTCAAGGTTCGCCTGCCGGCGGCATTGCCGAACATTTTCGGTGGCTTCAAGGTTGCGGTGTCGCTTGCCGTCATCGGTGCGGTCATCGGTGAATATGTCGCCGCCGAACGCGGCCTCGGCTACCTGCAGCTCCAGGCCAACTCGCTGTTCGACACGACGCTCAACTTTGCCACCGTGGTCACCATCTCCGGTCTCGGCGTGATGCTGTACTTCATCATCGACACCATCGAATCCCGCGTCACCTACAAGCGCGACGCCGCCAAGTAGCCACGCCACAAGCAATCAGCCGGTCGCCGGTGCGGCCGAGCAACGACAACAGGTTCAGTGAGGCAATCCCATGAGTGCCACTACCCAGACGGGCGCGGCGGTCGACATTTCGCGGCTTTCCAAGATCTACAAGACGCGCGAGGACGACGACGTCCTCGCTCTCGACAAGATCGATCTCAAGATCGAGCCCGGCAGCTTCGTTGCCGTTGTCGGGCCCAGCGGCTGCGGCAAGAGCACGCTGCTGTCGTTGCTCGCCGGCCTGACCGGCGCCTCGACCGGAACGATTTCGATCGACGGCGACGGCGTCAGCAAACCGCATCCCAAGACCGGCGTGGTCTTCCAGTCGGATCTTCTGCTCTACTGGCGCACGGTGCTCGACAACATCCTGCTGCCCATCGAGATCAAGAAGCAGGATGTGGCGAAGTTCCGGCCCCGCGCCGAGGAGCTGCTGGCCCAGGTCGGTCTCGCCGGCTTCGGCAACAAATATCCCTCGGAGTTGTCGGGCGGCATGCGCCAGCGCGTCGCGATCTGCCGGGCGCTCATCCAGGAACCGGGGCTGCTTCTGATGGACGAACCGTTCGGCGCGCTCGATGCCCTGACCCGCGAGCAGATGATCATGGACCTGCAGGCGATGTGGCTGCGCCTGCGCAACACGGTGCTGTTCATCACCCACGGCATCGACGAGGCCGTGTTCCTGGCCGACCGGGTGCTGGTGATGTCGCCGCGCCCGGGCCGCGTCGACCTCGACCTCAAGATCGATCTGCCGCGTCCGCGCCAGTGGAGCAGGACGCACGAAGACAAGGAATACCACGCCTACGTTCGCCAGATCCGGGCGATCTTCGAGGCCAAGGGTATTCTCGTCGCCCATTAGAGGCGACGCCTCAAGATCGCCTTGGTCGGAGCGACCGCAGGGCAAAATCTGCAACAGCGGCAAACGGAATTTGAGCGCCGCCGGGACGTGTCCCGGCGGACGAGTTTTTGCGCGGAGAGGGACAGATGTCCGGAACCATTTTCATACCAAGAGAGATTGATCCGATTGAGGGTCGTGTTGGCGGTTCGCCGGAGACGGTGAAACGCCTGGCGGCACTTGGCTTCGATGTGATTGTCGAGGCTGGGGCAGGGACCTTGTCGCGCATCACCGATGCCGATTACCAGGCTGCGGGTGCAAAGATCGGCAAGGCTGCGGATGCGGCCAAGGCCGATGTGGTGCTGAAGGTGCGGCGGCCGAGCGAGGCCGAGCTCAAGACCTACAAATCGGGCGCTGCCGTGCTCGCCACCATGGATCCTTATGGCCATGACGCGGCGGTCGCGGCGATGGCCAAGGCAGGCGTGACCGCCTTTGCCATGGAGTTCATGCCGCGCATCACGCGTGCCCAGGTGATGGACGTGTTGTCGTCGCAGGCCAACCTCGCCGGCTACCAGGCCGTCATCGACGGTGCCTCCGAATATGACCGGGCGCTGCCGATGATGATGACCGCTGCCGGCACGGTGCCGGCGGCCAAGGTGTTCATCATGGGTGTCGGCGTCGCCGGCCTGCAGGCGATCGCCACCGCGCGCCGCATGGGCGCCATCGTGACGGCCACGGACGTGCGTCCGGCGGTCAAGGAACAGGTCGCCTCGCTCGGCGCCAAGTTCCTCGCCGTCGAGGACGAGGAGTTCAAGGCCGCCGAGACCGCTGGCGGCTACGCCAAGGAGATGTCGAAGGAGTATCAGGCCAAGCAGGCGGCGCTGACTGCCGAG
>NZ_KB890027.1 GCF_000372965.1 Hoeflea sp. 108
TGCTCAGAAACTCCTGGCGACGCTGGACGATTCCATCCACGCGCGCCGCGTCAAACATCTCCGGCATGTAAAGCACCGCCGAAAGCGGCTTTCCCTTCGCGCTCGAACTTGACGCCGCCTCGATCAGGAATTTGCGGACCACCGCCCAATTGCGCCTGCCTGCCATCGCCGGACGCCAGCGATTGAACTGTGCCCGGTCCCATAGAAAATGCAGCATCGCCTTCAACGACAAACGGGCACCGTCGGTCCTGACGTCGCCCGGATCAGCGCTGTCACCGATTGCAGGCGCGGTCCGGCCGCCGAGCTTCGACAGGCTAAACCCGAGTTTCAGCGCCGTCGTGCCGTCTTGCACATTCTCGATGATTGCCTCGCCCTCGACTGCGCTGAGGCCCGAAAGGTCGGATGGCGGCTCGTAGGATTCGCAGTCGGGCGCGTGCTGCGCTCCGGTGCCCGGCATCCGTTTCAGGATATGGCGGTCTTCAAACCGCGCGATATACATCGGCACGCCGCCCGCCTGACAGAGGCAAAGGGGGTGTTCCCGATTCGAATAGGCATCCGCCAACCGGTCGTCGAACACAGTATCTGCGACATCGACATCAATCCCACCCATGCGGATATGCCGGCTCATGGTTTTTCGGTTCCTGCGGTCATCATGGGCATAGTCTCCTCTTCACGCGTAAGGCTGCGTTAGGTTGCTCCTGCGGTTTTCACCGACTTGCTGTTCGTCGGGGTTCTTCTTGCATCAATCGAACTCTGCCGATTCTCATTCTCCCAGTTTCAGGTACAATGACGCTCACCGCGAAAGGACAACGCATGCGAAATCCCGCAGACGGCGATCACAACCCCCTCAACGGTGCCTCCGGCGCTGCTGCCCCGATGTCCGTTCTCATCGCATTGCCCTTCAATGTGCTCGAGGCCATTGGGCGCGCTGGTTTCTACACCGCCTGGTATCTGCTCTATTTCGTCGCCTGCGCGTTTCGGGCCTTCACTGGCTTTCTCGTTCTCGCCGGCATCGTCATGCTTCCTGTATCGCTCGGGGTCTTCGTCAATCCCGATGCCGCGCCGATGCCGTGGTGGTTCTTCTTGTCTGCGGCTGTGGGCATGTTCGTATTCGCGCTCGCCTACAATCTGTTCATCGGCTGGTTCGCGCCGCCCGGCGCAGAAGATCCGTTCGACCGGTATCGGCCATCGCCAACGGCCTGCAAGCGCCGATAGCGCGAAGACAGAACCGGCAGACTTCAAAGAAACACCATTCAAGGAGATGGCCGCATGTCGAGTATCACCAAAGCGGCAAACGCCACGGACCAGATTCAGGACCACGTCAGCGTCGCAATTGATCGACTTCAGCACGGGTTCAACGGCCGGATTGTCAACGGATACGGCATCTATTCCGACCCCTCCATGCGTCGCTCGGATTTGGTCGAAGCGCAGAAAGCCATTGAGGCGGCGTTGTCTGTCATGCGAAGCACCGACTGGCCGAGCAACGCGGAATACGACGCGCTTGATCAGGGCAGCGAAGAGTCGGTCAACTCGCCTTGACGAACCTGTTTGGACCAGCCTGCGCATCCATGTCCTTTCTCCGGAAGTAGATCGCCCGCCCGCAGCGGATCGGATCATGGCCCTGCACGATGATGATCTGCTCGTCCTTGCGCATCTGTTGCGTGATTTCGTGGGGCATGATCAGCGGTCGGCGTTGCAGGTTCAGGCTTTCCGACTTCCGCATTCCGCCGTTCGAATTGCTCCACCCGACATTGCGAGATTTCCCCTGAACCTCAACGGTCATCTCACCGCATTGGGCGGAGACGTTGCGCGCCGTGTCGAGTGCTTTGATCGCGGCATAGGAGGCGAAGGCGCAGCCATCAATCCATGACGTCGCGCCATCTTTCCCGAAATGCCGTTCGAGCTGACCAACCGATTGGTACATGAGCATCAGGGTGATGCCATATTTGCGGCCGCGATCACGCGCCTCTTCGAGAACGCGCATATAGCCGAGCAAGTCCACCTCATCCAACATGAAGAGGGCGCGGCGTTCGAACGCGCCGTCGGCTTGCGTCATGGCATTGATCAGTGAGCCGATGATCACCCTGCCGATGCCGGGATAAGACCGCAGGATCGCCGCCGGGATGTTCAGGAACACGTCCTTTTTGCCTGAGACGATATCGCTCGATTTGAACGTTCGCCCGCAGACCAGTGCGGCGTAATCGTCGAGCGACAGCCACTGCGTATCCTTCGACGCCGTGGAGTACACGCCGGAGAATGTCTGCTCGGTCATGTTGGTGAAGACGCCGAGCGTTTCGCGGATGAACGCAGACGCCGATGTCTCCTGAATATCGCGCAGCATGGCGAGCACCGAGGGTTCCGGCTCGGAGACGATCTGGCGCAAACTGCGCAGGTTCCGTCGGCCGGCATATTCCGGAGAGAGCACCACATGGGCCAGCAACCCCGTCAGAAGGTTGTGCGCCTGGTTCTGGAAATAGCTACCGGTCGAGGATTCGAAGCGCGCGCTTTCCGACAGCAGCATGTGGGCTACCGCGACGATATCCTCCTCCTTGTGTTTTGACGTTTCGATCCAGTCGAGCACGTTGAAACCCGTCACCGGATTTGTCGGATCGAGAACCATGCATTCGCGCCCGAGCTTTTGGGTGCGGTGCTCGACAACCATCGGTGCGACCTCGGTCGAGGGATCGAGGCAGATCAGGGGGCCGGTATAGCGCAACGCCGTCGGCACCACATTGCTGGTGGTCTTGAATCCGCCTGAGCCGGCGAAGAACAGCATATGGGTGGAATCGAAATCCTGCTTATAGGTGAGCAGCGGCGCGGTGCCGCCGCTTCCCCATGTCTCGCGGTCGGCCGGATCGAACGGCACGTCGCGGATCGTTTCCTTGTCGACGCGGTAACGTTCGCCGACGACGATCTCGCCGTCTGGCGGAAACAGCTTTGCGGCGGCCGACATGGTGAGCCAATCGGCATCACCGAAGGTTCCGCGCTTGGCGCGCTTCACCGGATCGGACACGACGACCGATATCCGCGCCGATATCGCGACGATGACGAAACCGACGGCCGCAGCAATGACGGCGAAGAAGTCGAGATAGGACAGCACCTCGTCCCAGGTCACCGAGCCGCTCTCGACGGATGGGGACAGCCGCGCATATTCGCGCAAAGCGTAAAAGCCGGCGACCCCGAGAAAGCAGATCAGGCTGACCATCGCCACCGGCCGGCGGCGGTGCATCGGCAGCGCGAAGACAGTGATCAATCCCGCGATCGGACCGAAGAGCAGATTGGGAACGGGTGCTGAGCGTAAGAACCAATAGGCATTGGCAGGCGAGAACCCGCCCGCCATTGCCTGCCATCTGTACGATGTGATCGCCAGGGTCATCGCTGTCACGACGGCAGGCACGATTGCCCATAACAGCGCCGGCTTCAGTTTCGTCTTTCCCGCCATGACCGGCTTCCTCTTGCTGGCGCTTAGTCGCCGTTGGCCTTCTCGGAATCGTCGGAGACGGGCGATCCCGCATCCGCCGCTTCGGCGTCCTTCATGCGGTCGCGTTGGAACGCCATGCCGCCTTTTGCTTTCAGCCGATGATGCTCGGGCGATCCGACGCGTACGGTCGCGGCTTCCAACAGGACACCGAGCAGGAACGCCCGGTCGGCCTGTCGCAGCCCGGCCTTCACCACCAATCCGCCGAGCGTGATCTTCTCGCGCGCGTCTTTCTTGCGATCCTCTGTCATCGTCTGCCGCCGCTTTCGTTCCAGGGCCACAATCCGCCGATCGAGGCGCTTAAGCAGATGCGCCTGAAGGCCCCTTGGCGCTTTTGCGAAATCGCGCGGCGATCTCCTCGAAGACAGCGTCGAGCTCATTGTCGGGAATATCCATCTCGGCCAGTCCTGCCTTGGCCGCCGCGCGCGCGAAGCGCTCATTGGCCTTGGCGAGGATTCCACGGCGTTTTTCGCGTAGTTTATCTATCTGGGCGTCAATCTCTGAAATCGATGATTTAGCGCGCATTTTCTACCTTATCCTTTCCGGAAGCCTTCCTTTGCACGGCGATTATACCGTGTAGAAACGCATAGTAAAAGATGCTAGTTTGCGCCGAGCCGTGAGGCTCACTTTTGGTCTGCGCCCGCAAGGGCGCATCCCGAGAAGCGGCATCGGTCCTGCGGCCCGATCTGTTCGAGGGCGCAATATACGTCGCGGAACGCGACATGCTTGGGAGAGGGTCTGATCGCATGGCGATCATGTTCGTACGGGCACAGGTGATCAGCCGGGGAGCGGGACGCAGTGTCGTCTCGGCCGCGGCCTATCGCCATCGTACGAGGATGGACGAAGAGCAGACGGGGATGAGCTTCCGGTATGAGGGCGGCAAGGCCGAGCTCGTGCATGAAGAGCTGGCGCTGCCGGATCAGACGCCGGCATGGCTCCGCACCATGATCGATGGGAGGACGATCGCCGGCGCCAGCGAGGTGTTGTGGAATGCCGTCGATACCTTTGAGAAGCGGGTGGACGCGCAGCTTGCCCGCGAGATGATCTTCGCGCTGCCGGAGGAGCTGTCGAAGGCGGAGAACATTGCCCTGGTGCGCGAATTCGTCCGCGACCATCTGACATCAAAGGGCATGGTCGCCGACTGGGTCTATCACGACAAGGACGGCAATCCGCATATCCACCTGATGACCACCTTGCGGCCTCTGACCGATGATGGTTTTGGCAACAAGAAGGTCGCGGTTCTCGGCGATGACGGCAAGCCACTGCGTGTCGTCACCCCGGATCGGCCGAAGGGCAAGATCGTCTATCGGCTGTGGGCTGGTGACAAGGACACGATGAAGGCGTGGAAAATCGGCTGGGCGGAAACGGCCAACAAGCATCTTGCGCTTGCCGGTCACGATATCCGCCTGGATGGGCGCAGCTATGCCGAGCAGGGCCTCGACGGCATCGCCCAAAGCCATCTCGGTCCGGCAAAAGCGGCCTTGGCCCGAAAGGGCAGGGAGATGTACTTCGCACCAGCCGCCCTGGCGAAGCGGCAGGAAATGGCCGACCGCCTTGCCGATGAACCCGGCCTTTTGCTGAAGCAGCTCAGCCGGGAACGTTCGACATTCGACGAGCGGGAAATCGCCAAAGCACTGCATCGCTATGTCGACGATCCGGCGGTCTTCGCCAATATCCATGCGCAACTGATGGCGTCGTCGGATCTGGTGACGCTGAAGCCGCAGCAGATTGATTCGGACACAGGAAAGGTTGCCGACGTCGCCGTGTTCACCACACGCGCCATGCTGCGCACCGAATACGATATGGCGCAGTCGGCGCGGGAGCTGTCGCGTCGATCGGGCTTCACGGTGACGTCCGAAAAAGTCGGTAACGCCATTCGCCTGGTGGAGAGCCGCGATCCGGAGAAGCCGTTCAGGCTCGACGCCGAACAGGTCGACGCCGTCCGGCACGTCACCGGCGATAGCGCTATATCCGCCGTCGTAGGGTTGGCCGGTGCGGGCAAATCCACCTTGCTCGATGCGGCGCGCATTGCCTGGGAGGCGGACGACCGTCGCGTCGTCGGAGCGGCCCTTGCCGGTAAGGCCGCCGAGGGTCTTGAAGAGAGTTCCGGGATCAAATCACGCACGCTCGCCTCATGGGAACTGGGCTGGGCGGACGGTCGGGACACGCTGCAAAAGGGCGATGTGCTGGTTATCGACGAGGCCGGCATGGTGTCGTCGGAACAGTTGGCGCGTGTCTTGAAGATTGTCGAGGACGCTGGAGCAAAAGCGGTGCTGGTCGGGGATCCGATGCAGCTCCAGCCGATCCAGGCGGGCGCGGCGTTCCGGGCGATTGTCGAGCGCATCGGCTTTGCCGAATTGACCGGTGTTCGTCGCCAGCGCGAGCAGTGGGCGCGCGGTGCCTCCCGCCTGTTCGCGCGCGGGAAGGTCGAGGAGGCGCTCGACGCTTATGCGCAACATGACCGCATCGTCCAGCTTGAAACCCGCGATGCGGTGATCGAGCGGATCGTCGAGGATTGGGGGCAGGCGCGGGCGGATTACCGGAAGAAGGCGGAATCGGAAAGCCGCGTTCTCACCGGTTCGGAACTGCTGGTTCTGGCGCAAACCAATGATGATGTCGGAAAGCTCAATCATGCGATCCGCACCGTGATGCGTCGTCAGGAAGCGCTTGGCGAAGACCGCGCGTACCAGACCGAGCGGGGCGCGCGGCAGTTCGCGATTGGCGACCGACTGATCTTCCTCGAAAACGCCCGCTTCTTTGAGAAGCGCGCCGAGCATCTCGCTGTTCAGCAAGTGAAGAACGGCATGCTCGGAACCGTCGTTCGCACGACGAACGAGCGGGGCGAGACGCTGCTCACGGTAAAGCTTGATGCGGGGCGGGAGGTAACCTTCGGCCAGGACACCTATCGCAATGTCGACCACGGCTATGCGGCCACCGTGCACAAATCTCAAGGCGCGACCGTGGACAGGACGTTGGTTCTGGCCACCGGCATGATGGATCAGCATCTCGCCTATGTTGCGATGTCGCGACATCGCGATCGGGCCGATCTCTATATGGCGCACGAGGATTTTGCGCCGCGCGAGAAATGGGGCAGGGCGCAGCGCGTCGATCACGCCGCCGGCGTCACCGGTCAACTGGTCGAAACCGGCGAAGCGAAATTCCGTCCAAACGACGAAGATGCAAAAGAGAGCCCATATGCCGACGTCAAAACCGACGACGGCGTGGTCCATCGCGTCTGGGGTGTCAGCCTTCCGAAGGCTATTGAGAAAGGCAGCGTCGAGATCGGCGACACCGTCACCTTGCGCAAGGACGGAGTTGAGCACGTCACGGTGAAGATACCGGTCGTGGATCCCGAAACCGGCAAAAAGACCTTCGAGGAGCGTGAGGTCGAACGCAATGTCTGGACCGCAGAGCGGGCCGAGACCGCGGATGTACGCCAAGAACGTCTCGCGCAGGAAAGTCATCGTCCGGAACTGTTTAAGTCATTGGTCGAGCGCCTGTCCCGCTCCGGCGCCAAGACGACGACGCTCGATTACGAATCCGAAGCGGGCTACCAGGCACAGATTGTCGACTTCGCCCGCCGCCGCAACATGGATCATGCCATCGAGCTTGCTGCCGGAATGGAGCAGGGGATGGAGCGGCGCCTGTCGTGGATTGGTGCACAACGTGATCGCGTGGCGCGGCTTTGGGAGCGCGCCAGCGTCGCACTCGGCTTTGCGATCGAGAAGGAGCGCAGCGTCTCCTACGACGATAGGGCGGTTCGGACGCAAACGGTGGATCCGGCATATGTCGGTGTATCTGGAATTGCGCCCGCGCAGATTGGGGCGGCTGCCGAACAGACGCGATATCTGCTCGCGCCACAGGCGAGTTTTATCCGCTCGCTGGACGAAGACGCGCGGATCGAGCATCTTGCCTCGGCACGGTGGAAAGAGCGAGAGGCGATCCTGCTGCCCGTGCTCGAGCGTATCTATCGCAATCCTGCCGCTGCCCTCGATCGTCTGAACGCGGAGGCGTCGGCCTTTGAAGTCGAGCCACGGCAGCTCGGTGAAAAGCTTGCTCGCAGTCCCTCGATGCTTGGGGCCATGCGTGGCAGCGACAGCCTGGTCGACGGCCAGATAGCGCGGAAGGAACGGGCTGAGGCCGTCGCCGCTGTCGCAGAGCTCGGCCCCCTGGCGCGCAGTCACGCCGAAAACTTCAAGCATGACCGGGCCAATTTTGAGAACCGTGAGCATGCGCGCCGCGCCGCCATGGCGCTTTCGGTCCCGGCACTGTCCCCGCATGCGGTGGCGCGGCTCAATGAAGTCGAGGCGGTTCGCGAGAAGGGCGGCGAAGGCGCCTACAAGACGGCCTTTGCCTATGCAGCGTCAGAGCGCTCGCTGGTGCAGGAGATGAAGGCCCTCGGCGAAGCGCTGACCGCCCGCTTCGGCTGGAGCGCCTTTACCGAAAAGGCCGACCAGTATGCCGAAAAGCAGATGGTCGCGCGCATGCCTGAGGGAGTGCCAGAGGCAAAACGGCAAGAGCTGACGACGTTGTTTGCGGCCGTGCGCCGCTTCAACGAACTGCAGCATCTGGCCGAGAGGCGCGATCCGTCGCGGATCGTGGCGCCAGCGGCCTACGATCCGGCCACGGCTCCAGAGATGTCCAGGCCACCCGCGTTGCCGATGCTCGCGGCGGTCACCGAGTTCGCGGCAACTGTCGATGATGAAGCCAAAAAGCGTGCGCTGGAGGTTCCCCGCTATAGGCAACAGCGCGCAGCACTTGCTGAGGCCGCGCAGCGCGTCTGGCGCGATCCTGCGGCGGCCCTTGCGACGATTGAGGCTCTGGTCGTCAAGGGCGTCGAGCCCGAGCGCATCGCGCGTGCCGTCGCGAACGACCCCGCGGCTTATGGCGCACTGCGCGGTTCCGACCGCGTTGTGGATCGGCTCATGGCCACCGGGCGGGAACGCAAGGCTGCGGTCGAAGCCGTGGCGAGCGCAGCCGCCAGCGTCGTTGCAACGGGCAAGGCCTGGCAGGGCGCGTTCGACGCCGAGAAGGCGGCCATTGCCGCAGATCGGGAGCGAATGAGCGTACCGGTGCCCGGACTGTCACCACGGGCGGTATCCGAGCTGGCCCGCGTGACGGCCACAGCCGAGAAGTCTCCCAAGGACATAACCCGGCTCGTCCGTTCTCTGGATGCAAAGGTGAGAGCGGAGTTCGCAGCCGTCAGCAATGCGCTCGACAAGAGGTTCGGGCCGAACGCGATTGGACGTGCGCAGGCAAACGTCATCGATCGGGTGCCGGCGGCGCAGCGCAAGGTCTTCGAGGCCATGCAGCCCCGCCTCAAGGTGCTGCAGAATGCCGTTCGCGCCGACAAGGCCCAGGACATCATCGCCGAGCGCCAGATGCGGGCACTCAACCAGACCAAAGGCATCACGAGATAGCAGAAGGGACAAGACAATGGCCGGACAGATAACAACGCTCGACGCGATTGTGCGGGCCGAGCTCGCCATCGAGATCATGAACCAGGCGCGCGGGCTGGTATCGGAACGCGTTGCCGCCATCGAGGCGAATGATCCGGCCGGCGCCGAGGCGCTACGCGCGAAGCGGCGTCAGTTGCTTGCGGTGCAGAATCGCATCCGCGTCGGCGATCGTGAGCACATCGAAGCCGTGATCGCGGAATGGGGGCCGCGGGTCAAAGACGCGGCCGCGTTCTGGCGGGAGCTCTGATCCATGGCGGACGAAGCTACCCTCGGCCGGCTGTCGGAGGCCCAGAACGAACACATCTTTCGCACGGAAATCCTGCCCGACTATCTCCCCGACGATATCGGCAAAGCGGACCGGCCGACCCTGATCGTGCTCGGCGGCCAGCCTGGTTCCGGCAAAACAGCTCTGCTGACGGCGAGCCTTACGGAGCTGGAGGAAACGGGTCCCGCCATCCGCGTCGTCGGCGATGATCTGCGATCCTATCATCCGGGTTTTGTCGCTCACCAGAACGCCGATCCGATGACGGCGTCGCGCTTCACGCAGGCCGATGCCGGCATCTGGAGCGAGAAGTTGCTGACGGCTGCCACCGAACGCGGTGTCCACGTCGTGTTCGAAACCACGATGAGGACCCCCGACAATGTCGAGAAGGTCATGACGGCCGGACGATCGGCCGGCTATCGCATCGAAGCGCGCGTGCTGGCCGTCAGTTCGCGAGTCAGTTGGCAGGGTTGCCACTACCGCTTCGAGGAATTGCATCATGCCGGCGCAGCGGCGCGGATCCCGCCGCGCGCCGTCCATGATGCCGCCGTCACCGGCCTCGCAGAAAGCCTGGAGCGCATCGAGCGCCGCAAGCTCGCAGATCGTCTCCTGATTCAACGGACCGATGGCGAGGCGGTCTATGACAATGTTCTATCCAACGGACAGTGGCTGGCGGCAGCCAGGGCGCGACAGGTGCTTGAGGAAACGCGAAGCCGTCCATTATCCCGCGAGGAAATCGACGCCTTCGCGCTTGTCTGGGCCAAGGTCGTGGATCGTATGGAGGCTCGTAGCGCGCCGGCGTCCCTGCTCGATGAAGTCAAGGCCCACTCACGCGAAGACCTCGCCTGGTTTCTGGCGGATCGGCGTCGCTCGGATGATGACGATGCCATGAAGACCGCCCGGGAGGTCAAGCAGCGGATCGGCATCGACCGGAGTCCCATCATTCCAGGCGGCGAAGACCCTCTGGCGCGTCCCCTGGTCCGTGATCGTGAGGAAGAGAAACCGGAGCGGCAGGTTCGACCGGGAGAGGTCCTCATTCCCGGGCGGGACGTGCCCGATCTGAGCGAGGCCGAGATCGGCACCAAGCTGCGGCAATCCTCACGGCTGGAGCAAAAGCGTTCTGAAATCGAACGGCTATCCCAACTGGTCTATGGAAACGCCGCTGCTACATCGGCGACGGTCGAGAGCATCGATGGCGCCATGGCGGGCTCCGTCGCTGGACAGGATATCCGGGCTGGAAAGCTTGGACCCATGGCAGGCGAGGGCGGTCGGTTCCTGCGTGCCGAAAGCCCGGAACGCCAGACCGCGAAGGCACATCTGCCGCAGCTTGCCGCCGCAATGGAGGATTATGGCCGCACGGTCGATTTCGAGCGGCATCAGATCGAGACGAAGCATCGTGAGGAGCAACATCGCCAGCGTCAGGAAATCCGAGCGCCATCGGTGGGATTGACGGCAATCCTGCAGGCGCCGGCGCACGAGCAGGCCGCGAGGCTGCACGCCGCCCCGCAGTTGCGACGGGAGCTGGACGGCATCGCTTCGTCAATCAATCGGCGGTTGACGCCCTCTGACCGAAATGCCTTGAAATCAGGGGATCTCGATCGACTGTCACGAAACCTCGCTGTCCCTCATGAGCGTGTCGCCACGCTCGCGCGCGTGCAGTCTCAGGTGCAGGCGGTGCATGGTCAGACCCAGCTGCAGCGACAGCAATTGGAACGCGGCCGCAATGCTGGGATCTCGATAAAGCGATAAGCTTGCCTGGCGGGGTCCCGGCCACCACTGGAATCGCTGGGATCAGGAAATCAGATCATGCTATCGCGTCGCCTCATCGCCTCATCGCCTCATCGCCACGGCGAGCGCGCGGCTCTAGTAGGCGGTGATCTGGCCGGACTGGATGACTGCCCGGACGGCCGCAAAGGGCTCGTGCTCCGCCTGCACCCACAGAACATGTCTCGGCGCATCCTCTCGAGACGCTCTCAGGGCAGACTCGAGTAACATCTTCGTTCCAATGCAGGTCAGCAAATCGGACGCGTCAACGCGTAGCCACAGCATTCCCGGAACGGGCCGGATGATGGCACGGGAAGAGTTGAGCTCGAGAATAAGATCGTCACCCTCTCTCATTTGTTCTCTACAGTAACACGCGAGAGCCAAATTGATGGATTGAGCGAGATGCTCCCCTTCGGAGACGGTCAGACATGCTTCGTTCGAGGTGCGCATACGAAGACACCTTTCTGCAGACCTTGCGGTACCGCAGGATAAGTTTGTCGCAAAATGTACGGGGAGACTGGCGGATCGCCGACGGCGCGCTGTTTTCATAAGATGGTCCAACTTTCTAAAATGCGGATCTTGCCTAGCCCGCACGCTATGGATTATGGCGCGACCCCTCCAGCTGAAGAGATGCGGGCGGTCGGGGCAATGGCGTCAGCGAAGTAAATCTCGGTCACACGGAAACGGCCACCGACCCTCTTGCACTGGACGATCACGTCGATCGAAATCTTCAGCAGATTGCGGATATCGTCCCGGTCGAGGTCTTGCCCCCCGTCGGATTCCTTGACCAGGAGCGTCAGTTGCTCGAACGCCAGGCTTGGTGAATCCGCGTGAACGGTGGTGATCGAGCCGGGGTGCCCGGAATTGATGTTTCGGATGTAGTAGAACGCAGTGCCGTCACGCAGCTCCTGCAGGAGGACCCGATCCGGGCGCATGCGCAGGCACGATTCAAGCAGATCCTTCGCGCCGAGCTTTGCCAGCCCCTGCCCGCCCTTGGAATAGAACAGCCGGACATGGTTCGGCTGCGGGATCGTCAACTCCGGTGTGTCTTCGATGCTGATGAGCCGTTCGTCGTCTGGAATGTGCTGGATCAGCGCCTTCGAGATCGTGGTCTTGCCGGATCCCGTGGCGCCGGAGATGATGATGTTCTTGCGCGCAAGAACCGCACCTTCGAGAAAGACGCGATACTGTCCGCTGCGGTAGCTCGCTAACAACGGATCTTCACGAGAGGTCTGATCGGCGCTCGCAACGACATTCTCGAACAAGCCGCCCTCCTCCAGATCAGCCGTGGACAGCGCAACAGATGAGGGCTTGCGGATGGTGATGGAAACGGTGTCGCGTGTCGTCGCCGGCGGGATCACAATCTGGATGCGTTCGTCGTCCGGAAGGGTGGCAGAGAGAAGCGGGCGCGTCTCGTCGATGCCCTGATTTGAGTAACTTGCCACCGCGCGGGCCAGCCGCATCAGCTTGTCAAACGACAGGTCCGGCAGCTCGTGGCGTTTCCAGCCAGCCGTTCCTTCCGTCAGCACTTCGCCGGGTCGATTGATGACGACCTCGTAGAGGCTCTCGTCTTTCAAGAAGCGATCGAGCGGCAGAAGCAGTTGGCGGACGACGCCAGCATCGGAGTTTTCCGCCATCCCCTGCCCTATTTCGTGACCAAATCGGATTTTGGATAGAAGTCGCCTATCACGGCGCGGTCGTAGATCGTGTTGCGCGGCTCGGTGACCCGCAGACCATAGATGCTTGAGAAATCGAGATCGCGCGCCACGAAGATCGAAACGAGTGACCCCTGGTGCTTCATGAGCGTTGGCGGAATGTTGATGGACTGCTCGACGGCGATCGCGGCGGCGTCTTTGCCGGCGCTTGTCGTGCCCTGCGCCTGCACATCACTGCGCTGTAGTTCCTGACCGGCATAGGTGGCAATATCGCCGACCACCGACAGAAGTAGCGCGCTTCCGAAGCGCTCCCACCAATGCGTATCGACGTAACCATCAAAGCCAGCCCGGCCGATCGCATCGGTTGCCGGCGAGGCCAATGTGATGATGACGCCTGTGGGCGTCTTGGCTCGGTTCCAGAGCACGAACAACCGGCTTTGGCCGCGGCGCAGTCCGCCACGATATTCGCCCACGACCTGGGTGCCTTTCTCCATCAGCACGACCCGGCCGTTGTCGGAGAGAATATCTCGGGTAATCACGCAACTGGTGAATCCCGGCTGATCGGATGACAGCGCGGTTTCGAGCGCGCAGGGGATCGAGGTCCCCATCGCCACGATGAAGTTCCGGTTGCCGCGAGATGTCCGGCCTTCGATCCTTCCAGGGACAGTTGGCTTCAGCATCCGGTTGAAGCGCCTGATCCTCGTTCTCGCGCCCTGCCCCCCTCCTCCCCCAGGAGGCCGTCAACCGGGACGAAGTTTGGATCGGGTCGTCGCGGTCGCCCGTATTGGAAGGCCTGGCATTGTTGCCGGACTGACCGCCGCCAAAGGCCATCACCGGCGCCCGTCTTGCCGCATCGAGCAGTTCATCGACCGGGGGCGTCTCCGCCGTCTCGACGGCCGGCGTCGGTAGTTTGATCTCGGGAACTGGCAGGGCCACGGGCTCGGGTTCGGCCCGGGCCGGTTCGAACTCCGTCGTCTGACGGATCACCCCCGATCCCGGCTGCTCGACGTCCTCCTTCGGCCCCTGGCGCATTGACCACATGGCGAAACCCCATGAAGGCGACGACCGCCAGCACGACCGCGCGCCTCGCTTGAGCAAGGGATTGCTGTCGCCCTTGCGTGCCGCCGAGGTCTGACCGCGTTCGCCGGGGATCGATGTTTCTGGCGTATCTGTCATGGCGGCTCCCTTATTGTCCGGCGGCCGGAACCTTCACCACTCGTTCGACCGAGGGCGAGGTGGTATTGGTTCCCGGGTCGACGCCGACCGGCGAATAGGCCTCGTTGAAGATGCAGAGCGTGTCCGATCCACGCCGCAGGATGAACTTTCGGCTGATAGCGTGGACGAGAACGAGATCGCCCTGAACCGTCTTCTTCGGCACCAGGGCTTTCCGTCCCGTCGGAATTCTCTATGTACGCCGCGGGCATCTCCTTACCGCCGCAGGAGGCAAAGGTCGCCTCCTCACCATTATCGTAGGCCGCCTGCGGGTTTATTGCGGCGCCTTGTTGCGCCGAACAACAGTTGTTGGGGGGGCCGTATTCATCATGGATGCCGAGGACCTGATCGGCATAACCAGCCTCGGCCGCACGCTTCTTCGCCTCATCCTCGAGGCGTCGCCGCTCTGCTTCATCGGCTGGATAACGGTACTCATAGTAGAAATAGGTATTTTGCCCGGCATCGACCGACCCGTCTCGAACGACCAATTCCATCTGATAGCTGCGCTTGGAGCCGTCGCGCCGTGTCGTCACAACCGAGATGTTGGTGGCGGGTTGGTTCTCGCGTGGTTTGAGGAACAGGATGTGGCCGGCAGGTGCGACTTCCCAGGCAACGGTATTGCCGAGTGCCACATGAGCGATTTCCTCGTCTGGCGCGAACTCCACCTGGACCGAAGAACGGATCGTGCCGACGATGCGGGTGATATTGTAGGGTTGGTAGCTGACGAAACGCACGCGATTGTCCTGCTGCGCGCTGGTCGGAATCTCCAGGGCCTGAACAGGAAATGCTGCCAGTGCCGCCGCGATGACGGTGACGGCAAGGAACGATTGTTTTCAACACTAGAAGGCCTCCGCGGCCGGCCGCTCGCTGCTCACCACGAACCCAAGCGGGTTCACCAACCGGTCGCTGGAGGATATTGGGGCATTGGCATAGGAATAGGTGATCGTTGCCACCCAATGGGTTGTGCGGACATCTTCGCCGCGTGTGATTGTCCGCGTGTAGCGGACTGAAACGACATTGCTGTTGATGAGTGAGATTGACTTGATCCCGATACGGGACGTCGCCGAGCGCCCATAGACATTCTGCGGAGATTCCGGATTGCCGCCGCGATACGCGGCCGCAAAGCGCTGCTGCTCAGCCGCGTTCGACATCAGCGATGCGGTCCGGAAATTCTCTTCCGCTTCCGACCAGACATAGCCTTCGCGTGCCCGGACGTAACGGGCGGCGAAATATTTGGTGACCTCCTCGTCATAGTTGCCGGCGGTCGACGCCATGGCTGACACGACGTCGACGATGCCGGTCGAATTGTCGACGCGGATGACAAAGGGTTCGACCGTCTTGAGCGGCGTCAGCGCGACCACGGCGGCAACCGAGACGCAGGCCAGCACGCTGGCGACGATGGCGACGAACCAGGCGAGTCGTTTTGAGCGCTCGGCGGAGACCATCCGGTCCTGATCGAAGCGGCGCGCCTTGTCGAAATATTCCTTGAGACTGTCTGTCGTCACCATGCCCCCTACCCTGCCCGGCAAGCGGCGTGAGAGCCGGCTTCGTCGAATCCGGCGAAGGCTACGGTCGCGACGGTTGGTTCATGCTCGGCGAACGCCAAGGCTAACGCGTCGCCACCAGCGCGCGAGGATTGCTGTTGCGGATTGCCCTGTGCTTTCCCGGCATCCCAATCCCACATCGAACGATTGAGCGGACGCTTCGCGTAACCGTCGCATTTAGGCAGCGGGTAACTTAGCGTCGCGCAGCCGGAGACCGCCGCCAGCAGCCCCATCATTGTTACAACTCGAACTATATGCACGCTGAAATACCCCTCATGGTAATGGCGTCAGGCTCCTCTGCCGGTCAGCCTGCGCCAACTCCAACCGATCGCGCGCACTACGGTGTTGTTGTGCCCATCGCGCGCCGCGGTATAGCCATAGGTCAGCGAGGCACCGCCGGAGGCGAGCGCCGAGGCAATACCTGGCAGCTGATAAAAGACGTACAGTGACGCAAGCCCGATGGCGCCGACGGCGATCGGGCGCATCAGGACGTCGCTGTAAGCCTCGACAGTCGTAAACATGGTCGCGAAGCTGGTGACCAGCAGCGAGCCGACCGCGACAACCAGAACCTGCAGAATGACGAAGTTGGCGAGCTGCCCGATCCACGCCTCGGTGAAGCGGCGTGTCGACTGGAACATGGCCAGTGCGATGAAGATCGGTCCGATCGCGAGAACGATCGCAAGGGCGACCCGCGCATAGAGTGAAACAACATAGCCGATCGAGGCCACGACAAAAGTCACAAACACGACGACAAGACCGGCAAAACCGGTCAGCGGATCGACCGGCCATGAGGCCTGTGCCCAAATATCATTGGCGGATTTCTGACCCTTGTCGAGCAGACTGTCGAAGGTCGTAGCGCTCGGCGCGCCGCCGGTATTCAGTGCTTCGGAAACTTCCCTGGGCAGAATCTCGAAAAAGACGTTAGTCACATAGGTCTGATATTCGCCGGCGTTCCTCACCAGCATCAGTATGATGGCGAGCTTTATCGCCCGGAAGGCAAACTCCATGATCGGTTCCTGCACCGATCCGCGCAGGATCAGGAAACCGTAAAGGATCACGTAGAGTGTCAGCGCTGCTGTCAACGGCCCCGTCACCCACGCGCTGATCCCGCTTGTACCGGAACTGATGAAGTTCTGGAGCGGCGTCGTGAACTGGCGATCGAGGAAGTCGAAGACGGTGTACATGGCGCTATCCCCCCAGCGCCCTGTTCATGCGCTCGAGCCGGGCCTTGCCTTCCGCCTCTTCGGCATTGCGGCAATTGGGCGTCTCCCCGAGTTCACCGGGGTTCTCGCGGCACTTTCCGATATGATCAGCGCGCAGGCTCTCGTCGGCGAGAAATTCGCTGACGGTGATGACCGTAGCCGGAGGCGGTTCCGAACACGCCGCCAGCAATGCCATCATGACGAGAGCCGCGACATGCTTCATTGCGACAGCGCCGTGTTCATCGTGTCGATGCGCTTGCGCCAGTCTTCCGCCTTGCGCTGATCCTCGACCTGGGCCTGCGCCTGCTGGACCATCTGCAGCCCCTGCATCCTAAGGAGATCGGTCTGCAGGAAGGCACTTTCGGCCTGAATGCGCGCCTGGAGATCGGCGATGTCCTTGGCATCGCTTGCCGACGATATCTGCTGGCGCAACTGATCGATCCCATCGATGCGCTTGGTGGCGGCATCGTAAATCTGCTGGCCAAGGCTCATTTGGCCGGCATTGCGGTTCTGAACGCGCGCCAGTTCCTGGGCGTAGAAATCGTTGGCCGAGGTCTGGTAGGTCGAGTTCTCGCCGAGGAATTTCGAGGCGGCATCGCCGAACGCACCCGAGCCGTTGCCGCTGAGCAGGCTTTCGATCGCCGCAAAGTCTTGCGGTAAGGCTTTGCGGATTTCCGGCTGGTTCAGGAGGGAAACAACATCGGCCATGTTCGTCAGCTTGTTCAGCGATCCGAACAATTGCTCGGCTTGGGTGATTTGCTGATTGAGCGCGTCAAGCTGCGACTTGAGCTGGGTGATGCTCTCAATGTGCTTCAGGATCGCCGTCTGGTCGATCACGGGAATCCCTTGCGCGCCGGCGCCGCTGGCCGACAGGACAAGGATGGCGGCAGCCATCATCGATTTGCGCATACGCATCAGCCTGCACTCCTTTGCTGCTGGAAGAGAGGAAGCCATGCTTCCGGATCGTCGCCGGTCTCCGCCCGGATCGTATCGGCAAGTTCGACGTTGGCGGTGCGACCGGAGAGCACGGCGAGTTCGTCGTCGAAGCCGCCGAGATTGAGCTCGGCGACGACGCTGTTATGACCCTGCTTGACGATGAAGCGGCGGCTCTCGTTGGAGAGCTCCCGTGCGATCAGCTCATATTCCCGCTCGGTGAGCTTGAAGCCGTCGACGTAGTCGGCTCGACTGCCACGCGAGTTGGGCATGAAGACCTGGGTGGGGCACTGCTCGATGATGGTGTGCGCAATCGGAGAGTTGATCGCATCGCGCGGGCTTTGCGTGGCGAACAGCATGAGCCCATTCTGTTTGCGGATGGTCTTGAGCTTGTTCTGGGCGAGATCGCGAAAGCCTTCGTCGGCAAGCGCCTTCCAGAACTCATCGATCACGATGATGATGCGGCGGCCGTCGATCAGCTGCTCGACCCGGTGGAAGAGATAGGCCATCAGCGGCGTGCGGATTTCCTCATTGTCGAGGAAGTCGGTCATGTCATAGCCGACGAACTTGCCGCCAACACCGAAGTCTCCAAGGCCAATGTCCTCAATGACGTTATCGAATACCCAACCGAGCGGCCCTCCCCTCTCCCAGCGGCGCAATCGAGATGCGATGCCTTCGGGATCGGTGTTGTTGAGAAAGGTGCGCAGCGCGCCGATCGTGCGCCGCTCTACCGGCAGATCGGCGAGCCCATCGATGGCATTGGCGATGTCGCGGGTTTCCGCGACGGAGAGTTCTCGCGTTTTCGAGCCGACAAGCTTGGTCACCCATTGCGCCAGAAACACTTTGTTCTCCGGCGTCAGTTCCATGCCCTTCAGCGGGGCACAGCCGGTCGGCCGGCCATTTTTTAGCGGCAGGTATGTGCCGCCGGCGGCGCGCACGAAAAGATCGGCGCCGCGGTCCTTGTCGAAAAACACAATATTGGCATCAAACTTCTCGCCCTGCGACAGGATGAAGTTGAGCAGCACCGTCTTGCCAGAGCCGGAAGGTCCGCCGATGAAGGTGTTGCCGAGATCGCCATAGTGAAGATTGAAATAGAGCGGAGATCCCGACGCCGTCTTCAGCATGGCAACGGCAGGTCCCCATTCGTTGCCGTCGCGCTGACCGACCGGATAGGAATGAAACGGCGAAAAGGCCGCGAAATTCTTCGAGGTGATCGCGCCGGAGCGGACGCGATAGCGGAAGTTGCCGGGAAGCTGCGCCCACCAGGCCGCTTCCAGCCCGAGATCCTCGCGCGCAACGACCGCGCCGCCGTTGGTCAGATGGGTTCGGCTCTTCGCCAGATTGTCCGTTAATTCCCTCACCGTTCCGGCGAAGACCGTAAGCGTCAAGTGATGGTTACCCAGCACGAAGCGGTTGGATTCCAAATCGTCCAGCGCATCATCGAGCTCCTCGAGCTGCGACCCGGCCTTGTCGCCGGCGCTGACCATCTGGTTCTGCTTGCGTCCCATCACCGTCTTCGCATCTGACTTCGACAGGAATGAGAAGCTCTGGGTCAGGATCAGTTCATAGGGGACGGTCAACAAGCCATCGAACATGCCGGGCCGCGTGCGGGCCGGATATTCCTTGAAACCGAACATGCCTGCATAACGGCTCGATCCTTCGTGACGGATCTCGACCGTCTCGCGTCCGACAATGACGCGGTCGGAATAAATTGCCGATGAAACGCGGCCCTCGGTCAGCGGCACGGCTTCACGGCGGCCGCCCACCAGTTGGTGCAGCACTTCGCTCGGCTCCGAGAAGACAAGGCCGTCGCGCTCTTGAAGGGTGAGAACGCGCGGGCCGAAACGCTTCAGGCCGGCTGTAACGTCGACGATGGTGTCGTCGAGACGCTTGAGGGCATCCACATCAAGCTCCACCCCGCGTCGCCGCGCCTTGCGCAATCTCGACAGGAACGCTGCCACCCGCTCGGCTGCATCCTTGCCCGGGTGCCATACGAGGCTGAGATACAGATCGTTGCGGAACAAGTCCTCGCCGATCATGCGGTTGCGGTACTTGTCGTTCAGCGTGCGCGAGAAGGCGTTCGCGAATTCGCCGTCAGGATACTCGTTGTCGCGTCGCCGAACGACATGCGTCCACAGCGCCAGCCGCTCATCCGCGATGTTGCGGTAGAGCGTGTTGAGGTCCCGGTGCAGCGCATTGAGGTCCAGCGTGTCGGCCGTCTCGAACGACACGCCTTCGAGCGCGATGACCACCATCAGGGCACGGGAGTCAAGCGCGATCACCCGTTCATCGATGTGGCGGACGTAGGGGATGAAGGTCTCGGGTTCGAGCTCACGGCTCCTGACGGTCGCGGTACTAGGCAAGGCCGAGATCCCTTTCGTCATAGCGCCGAACGAGCTTCATCGGAGTGAGACTCGATCCGCCCCAGAACCCGCTGTTGCGGGTTCTGCCCCGCGTCTCGATCCAACCGAGCAGCACGCGGAACATATTGTGGTCGTGCTTGACGATGGCCTTGAAGATGACGTGGAACACCAGGCCCACGAGCGCGTAGGCCACGGATCCCGCGACTATGAAGAGGATCGTCGTGAAGATCATGTTGATCCCCATCGCCTCCATCGTCACGCCGCCAATCATCGCCGGCCTGGTGCAGGCGAGAAACAGCGTGTCTTCCTCAAGGGCAATCCGTTCGGTCACGCACTAGCCTCCTGAGATCATGTTGACGATCTCGGTCGCACCGAAGATGATTCCGATGCCAAGCACGACAAACGCCGCCTTGCGAAGATCGAGGTAGCCGAACATCCATGCGATCCCGACAATGATCACGGCGATGATGGCCAGCAGTCTGGCGACATTGCCGGTGAGCATGTTGACGATATTCTGCAGCACACTTTCGATGCCGCCCGCCTGGGCGAAGCTCGGCTCGACCAAGGACAGGGAAAATACCGCCGCCATCGTCGCGGTCGCCGCGAATGGCCTTATGCGAGCCGATAGGTTCATGGGCTCATCACTCCTTTTGCTCGTTGGAAAAGACGAGGACGGAGGATTGCCGCCCCGCGTTATAGACGTCCCATCGCGGCACTGAAGCCTGCGACCTCTGCTGGCTCTTCTCGGCCTGATCGCCTTCGGCCGTCGCGGCAGACGACTCCCCTGCCCTCTCGCGTGCGGGCAACGCCTGCGCCTTCGCTTCGACAATCTCGATACTGTCGAGTTGGTTGGACAGTCGCGCGCGCTCGGCCAGCACTTTTTTGTCGTAGCGCACCATTTCGCCGACTGAGGGGTCGCCATTGCCGAAATAGCTTCGCAGCATGACGGCTTCGGCCTGCGCCGTCGTCGCGCCGCCTTGGAGCGCTATTTGGTAGTAATGCTCAAGGAGCGACGCGCTGGCCTTGATGTTGAGGCAGAAGTCGAAGGTATCGCTGACGGAAAGGCCGAGCCGGCCGAGATTGCCGGAATTGATCCCGGCAAGTCCGAGGTCAATATCGTGGCCCTCGGCAATCAGGGTTGTCGCGGTTTCGATTGCCTCGGCTCTGGTTTTGGGCTGCTCGGCGAGCGGACGATCTGTGTTGATGCGGACGGCAAAGGGTTGGAAGCCGCTCTCGACGCTCACGACAGCCGCGATTGTTTCCGTGGCGATCTGCGGCGCGCAGTTTTGAGCGAGATCGAGGAAGGCAACCGGCATAGTTTAGAACCACACGCGCTGGCGGCCGGCGCCATCGATGGTAACGTCGACGTACCTCGGCTGCTCGCGCACATAAGGATGTTGGGTGACCAGTGCCTTGCAAACCCGCTTGCCGTCCTCGAAATGCCAGCGTCCCGAGGCGCCCCCATTGTCACGATAACTGCACATGGCGCTGCTAACGACTTTGGGTTCGGTGGAGACGCAACCGACTTCATTCCGACGATCCCCCGAACGCGTGACGAGACGGAACCCGGCATCGCAATAGTACGGCTCGTAACGGGGCTTCGTCGCTGTGAAGCCGACACCGCTGCAAATCGGGAAGGAACGGCCCTTCGCCAGATGCGACCACAACCGCTCAATCGGGGGGCGGCACTCGGCGTACTGCGTTGCGCCACCGGGATTCGAAAGGCATAGGAGAACCTGGCAACCCCAATCATCTGCCCGCGCAATGGAAGACGAAAACGTGTACAATGGAACGCAGAGTAAAAAGGCAGAAAGTGCCCGAATGACCGCATTTTTCATGCCCAAACTCCCGTTTGTCTCTCCACTGGCTCGCCGTCCGTGAGGCTTCACCACCTTGTCATACTGCACGTTAACGAATAGATAAGAAGATGCCAAGCCCATTAAACCAACGCTGGCACAACACGGTTTTTGCGACCTTGGCTACGCACGAGATCATGTCAAAGCCCCTGCCCGACGAGACGCCGAATTCGCGTCTGCGCCAGCTCGGCATGATGAATCTCCTGTACACGCTGCAAAAGGCAGATACGGCGCTGACCATAACGAACGTGACGGAAGTCACTGGAATGACAAGGAAAGCAGCGCAGGAAGCCATTGATCCGCTGGTCGTGCGAGGGCTTTTGAAAGAGTCCTGGGGGCGCACGTCAATCGGGCGTGGCAAGGCCCGGCAGTACGAGATCGCGCCGGAAATCTTCGAGAGGCTTCAGGGCGTTTACGGCTCCTAAACCGCGCTACGTGATCCTCAGTCGTTTGAAAAGTCGTCTTAAAAAGACTTCCATTACATGATGAAAACGCACAGTATTGCTTGCGCATAAGCGCGCTAGCATACTTCGCGCAACGACTCACCTGCTCTCACGCGCAGACTGATTCGTTTCGCGTAGACAAACCGTGTGATGGAGAAGCTATACGGCAAAAAAGGAACGGCCCCGGAAGTTGACGCTTCCAAGGCCGGTTCACTGAAGATCGAAATTCTTTGCTGGGGCTCTTTGGCGAGAACCGCAACCTGTGACGGGACGAATAGTCGCAAAAGCCCAAATTTGTGTCAAGGCAAAACGCCACTTCGGCGAACGATCCTGCTTGCCGTTTCGGGAGGTACCGNAATGAGCACTACTGAAGAATTTGCATCGGCCGAAGGATTGAACCCAGTGGCCGGTGTTCGTCGGATCACGCCCGCCGGCCTGGCCGCGCACCGGGCAGCTCGGGACTATGCTGGCGATCGGACACTGGCCGTAAAGCGGATTGAGGCATTGCAGTTGGCTAAGCGCGCGGCCGCCGCGTTGGGACTGAAGGCGGCGAAGATTGCGATGATAGACAAACTGTTCGGCTATTCGCCCGCGGCCGACTGGACCTGCAAGGACGCCAGCCCGATCGTCTGGCCCTCTAACGAGGCCCTCGCGCGGCAACTCGGCTTATCCATCTCTACGGCCCGACATCATCTGCGCGGGCTGGCCGCGGCAGGACTTATCGCGCATGCATCGCACCCCACCTACCAGCGTCGTGGTGTTCGGGACGACCAAGGCAAGATCGTGGAGGCGTTTGGGATCGACCTATCGCCGATCATCATGCGTTATGACGAACTTCTCGAGATCGCCCTTGCCTATGAGCAGGAAGGACGCGAGCGCAGGACGCTCTCCTATCAGCGTACACAGATCCGCAGAGAGATCGAGGCTGTCCTGGTGGCGGCGGAACGCGATGGGCTCGTGGGCAACTGGCAACACTTCCACGCGAGGCTGGATAGGCTGCGGGAATGCGTGCCGGGTGACCTGGGCCAATTCCGCGAGTTGATCGAAGAGTTGACCGTTCTCCGTGAGCAGGTTGAAGAGGCGTACCGAAGCGCGTCGCAACGCTCAAATTTAGACACCGCGGTGACGAGTTTTCGTCAGGTACAAACTACAGCGGATCTTCCCTGTGTAGAAGAAAGTAAAACCCCCCCCCCCGCCGTAACGGACAGACTTATTTCAGGCGCCCCACCCCGCCCCACCCCACTGACTTCCGGAAGAAGACTGGCAGATGCGCTAGCGGCCGCTGGAACGGATGGCAGGCCGGCGCTGAGCCCGGTTGACGACATCGGCAATGTATCGCTCGGACTGGTGCGAGCCGCCTGCCCTGCCCTTCAAAAGCACGTCCCCGAGGTCTTCGACAGTTGGACAGCGCTGCGGTCATCAGGCCGCCGGCTGTGCGCCGCCGCGACAATCAATGCCCAGGTATGGACCGAGGCGGAAAACTATCTCGGACCGGACGCGGCGATCGCCGCGCTTGCTGTCACTGTGCAGCGTGCAGACGATGGTCAGGTCGCCAACCCCGGCGCGTACCTCCGGAGACTCATTCAGCGAGGCAGAAGCGGGCAGTTACGAATTAGCAGGTCTTTGTTTGCGCTTGCCGGCGCCAGGGGCGGCGGCGTTCCAAATCATTCCTCGGGTCCTGTAGCTCCCTATCGCGGCTTTCCTTTGGAACGCATCAACTGGTCCGGCTGGGCGGACTTGGTGCGTGAGCATGCGCCTAAACCGACGCCTGATGTCGAGAGCGTGGCGGATGCCTTCCGGTCCTGGTGCCGCAAGGGAAATATCGATCTCGCCCAACCGAGCATCGAGAAGGCATTTATCGGATTCTGCAAGAAGTGGCGGAGGCGCTGATGAAGGCGCCGACGAGATACGTGGAGAGCCGAGCCCGCCGCTCTCCCCCGGCGATCTATGCCATTGGCTTTGCTTTGCGCTTGTTAGCCGCCGGTGTGGGTGTTGCGCATGGGCTGCCGGAGACGCTTACAGGCAAAGTGCAAATCTACGACGGCGTCACATTCGACTTAATTCAGGACGGTGGGCGGTATCGCATGGCAACCCGAATCCGCCTGGAAGCGGTCGATTCCTGCGAGCTCCGGCAGAAAGCGCGCCTTGGAAATGTGGACTGGCCATGTGGCGCAGTGGGAACCGCGTGGCTCGCATCCCGGACATTGGCCAAGGATGTCGAGTGCCGGCCAACCCGTGTTATTCGAGGAGGAGGGTACCATGCCCAGTGCTACGTCAATGGATTGGATATAGCAGCTTTGGGCCTGGAGGAGGGGATGTACGTCGTGGCGGTGCCACAAGGCGAGCAGCCACCTGCGGGCTACCCGGAGTTGGAAGCGAGGGCGAAGGCCGCAGGTGTGGGTATTTGGTCAAGCGAATTCATGAAACCTGCCGACTGGCGTCGCGCCTATGGCACCTACAATCCCTTGGCTCCGCAACGATGACCGCGAGCCGACGGAGCGGATGGTGAGTGGCAGAGTTGCCATGTGGCAACTGCGTGATTTGCATCCTTCACGTTGGTCAAGGAGGTTGAAGCCGACCGGTGCGTTTTCTCTCGGGTTAAGCTATCGTGCGCCGGGCTTCTCGATGGAACGCTTGTCGGAGCTTAGCCTGGGCTGCAGTCCATCTGGTGGCAGACAAGAGCAAAGGAGTCGCCGCCGGGCTGCTTGAAATTGAGGCGACGGAGAAGGCCGCGAGCGGGAAGACGGTTGAAAGAATTGTCCGGCACCGAGCGAATGACCGTGCCAACCTCTAGCTCCGCACTGATTAGCGTGAGCAGGTCGTAGGACAGGTCGCAATCCGAATTGCCATGTGGCAACGGCAGGCGATGTCATAGACGTAAATTTCCATTAACCTTAAACTCCTTGCATATTTACCCGACTCGGGGCAATTCTACCTACGAAAAATCGGCGTAGTTGGAACAGACCCCGTAGTTATGGAAAAAGCTCGTAGCACAAAAACCCTCGCTCAGGGAACAAAGCCGCTGATGACGGACGTCATTGCCGGCGATGGCGCCGCATTGTCAGCCGAGTTGCTGGCGATGCGTGAGGCTCTCTTTCCACCAGTATCGAAGAAGACGCTTCGCTCTTTTTCGTCCGTAGAGACCGCGAAGCTCATTGGCATCGCTGATGCATATTTGCGTCAACTTTCGATTGGCGGAAAGGGCCCGCAGCCGTCGATCGGCGCAGGCGGTCGCCGGTCGTATACCCTTGACCAGATCAATGAACTGCGAGCGGTCCTTGAGGAGGGCTCAAAGGGAAAGCGGTATGTACCGCACCGAAAGGGTGAAGAGCACTGCCAGGTAATGGCAGTGGTAAATTTTAAGGGCGGATCCGGGAAGACGACAACGGCCGCGCACCTTGCTCAATATCTCGCATTACAAGGGTACCGGGTACTCGCGGTCGACCTTGATCCGCAAGCCTCGTTCACGGCGCTGCATGGCTATCAACCCGAATACGATATTCAGCCGAACGAGACGATGTACGCAGCCGTGCGATATGATGACGAACGCCGCCCTCTCAGGGAAGTCATTCGCAAGACCTACATTCCAGGGCTTGATATAATCCCCGGAAATCTCGAGCTCATGGAGTACGAGCACGACACGCCGCGCGCTCTTGCGGAGCGCGATGCCGAGCCCTTTTTCGGACGGGTGGCTACGGCTTTGGGCACTGTCGCTGATGACTACGACGTCATGATCCTTGATTGCCCTCCGCAGTTGGGTTTTCTCACACTTGGCGCCCTCTGCGCCGCGACCGGACTTCTCATCACGGTCCATCCGCAAATGCTGGATGTAATGTCGATGTGCCAGTTTCTCTTGATGGCAGCCGACATACTCCGTGTGGTGCAGGGTTCGGGCGGTGATCTCGAGTACGACTTCATACGCTACATAGTGACGCGCTTCGAGCCGGCGGATGCGCCGCAGACTCAGATGGTGGCATTCATGAGGTCACTTTTTCGAGAGCGAGTGTTGAATAGCACGATGGTCAAATCCACCGCTATTTCCGACGCGGGCCTTTCGAAGCAGACCCTCTATGAAGTTGGAAAAGAGAACTTTGCCAAGCAAACCTATGATCGGGCGATGGAGTCTCTCGATTCCGTGAATGACGAAATCGACCGGTTGATGCAACAGGCATGGGGGAGGGCGACGTGAGCCGGAAGGACACCCTCAAGGCGATGCTGACACGCCGATCGGAGGAGTTGCCACATGGCAACTCGGAGCCAACTCCACTCACGCCACAGCCGCCGCATCCCGTTCCGCATGTCCAGTCGGGCGCGGTTGGTGCGATGGGAAGGTCGCTTGGCCAAATAGCATCTGCGGCAGAGCGCGCGAAAGCGTTAGTCGCTTCCGGTGCCGCTGTCGTTGAAATACCGGCTGATAAGCTCGCTGGTTCGTTCGCCCCAGATCGCCTAGACGATGAGGGCGCGGACTTTATGGTGCTCTATCAGGCGATAAAGGAGTCGGGGCAGAAAAGCCCCATCCTGGTTCGGCCTCATCCAGACAACCCCGACACATACCAGATCGCGTATGGCCACCGGCGAGCGAAGATTCTCGCAAAGCTCGGTCGGCCGGTCCGCGCCGTGGTTCAAAATCTCACAAACGAAGAACTCGTCGTTATCCAGGGGCAGGAAAACTCTGCCCGAAAGGATCTCAGCTACATCGAGCGTGGGCTCTTCGCGCTGACGCTCGAGGAGCAAGGTTTTGACAGAAGCGTGATTATGTCGGCTTTGAGCATGGAGAAAACGCAACTATCGCGACTTCTCTCGCTCACCAAGTCGATTCCCAGGAGTGTGATCACCGCAATCGGTCCGGCGCCGAAGGCAGGGCGGCCGCGGTGGAACGCTCTCGCCGAGCGGCTTGCCGCTCAGAAAAATCAAAGCCGTATAGATGCTGCGGTGAACGATCCGAAGTTTCTGGAGGCGGACACGGATCAGCGCTTTGTACGGGTTTTCAACGCTCTCGCCCCGAAGAAGACAGCTGGCCCCTCCAAGAGATCGGTTGTGACTGCGGCGAGCGGCCAAAAGATTGCGACCGTTGAACGGACGCCTAAATCGGTTGCCGTTGTGGTCGGTATCGAGGGCTCAATGGAATTCGGGGAGTTCGTGGCAGCCCGCCTGCTCGACCTTTACCAACAATTCGAAAGCGAAAAGGAGAAGACCGACTAAGCAGAACGTAAAACGTATAGGCCGCAAAAGAAAAAGGCCCCCGAAACCGCGTCCGGAAGCCCTTCTCAGTCATAAGCAAACAGAGAATCGCATTTCCGAGAATCGCAGTCAAGAGTCCCTTTTGGGATAGCGCCGTTTCGGCGAGCAGATTTCTTTTGCCTAGCAATAGGTAAAGGACAATGCAGACACATATTTCAACGACGCCCTTTGGGCGGCGAGCGCTGACGCTTGGCCAGATCGCCAGCCAGGCAACCGCAAAGGCAATGCCCAAGGAGGCAGCCGCCAATAAGTGGCTGGTCTTCCAGCATATCCGTGAAGCGCGCGAGCTGCTCGGAGCGACCGATCGCTCTCTGGCGATCCTCAACGCGCTGCTTTCATTCCACCGGGAAACGGAGCTCTCGGCCGAGGGGGAACTCATCGTCTGGCCCTCGAACGAGCAGCTCATGGCCAGGGCCAATGGCATCTCGCCGGCAACGCTTCGCCGCCATCTGGCTGTGCTGGTGGAATGCGGATTGATCATTCGGCGCGACAGTCCGAACGGCAAGCGCTTCGCCCGCAGGAGCAGGGCAGGGGAAGTGGAGCAGGCTTATGGCTTCGACCTGTCGCCGATCATCGCCCGTGCCGAGGAGTTTCGTGATCTCGCTGAGACTGTGCAGAAGGAAAAAAAGGCGTTTCGCGTTGCCAGGGAGCGTCTGACGCTGCTGCGGCGCGATATCGTCAAGATGATTGACACCGGGATCGAAGAGGGCGTGCCAGGTAATTGGGGCAGGGTGCTTCAAGCCTATCAAACGATCATCGCAACGCTTCCGCGCACCGCACCAAGGCAACTTTTCGAGGACATCTGCGGGCAACTCGCGGAACTTCACGCCGAGATCAGTGACGTATTGGAATCCTTCACAAAAACACAAAATTCGAACGCCAATGAGTCTCATTCTGAGCGCCACATACAGAATTCAAATCCCGAATCCAAATTTGAATCTGAACAGGGCTTTCGAGAAAAGAATGAAGCGAGCGGCAACGCTGCGGAAACCGACAACGTGCGGAGCTTGCCGAAGCGTGATTTGCCGTTGAGTATTGTGCTGGATGCCTGCCCTAACCTGCTGGAAATCGTTCAATCCGGCGAGATCCGCCACTGGCGCGACTTGCTTGCCGCCGCGGAACTCGGGCGAACGATGCTCGGTATCAGTCGGAGCGCCTGGCAGGATGCCCAAGGCGTCATGGGTGAGGTTCAGGCCGCGATCGCATTGGCTGCGATTTACCAGCGGTCGGATCAGATCAACAGCGCGGGCGGATACCTGCGCAGCCTGACAGACAAGGCGAGGGAAGGGAAGTTTTCCACCTGGCCGATGATCATGGCGCTGCTCCGGGCCAAGCTGGATGAGAGCAAGCGGCGGCAGTCAGAAGCCGAGGCCAACGCCGGCGGAGCACCGCGACTTGAGGTCTCGGAATCGCTCGTGAAAAGTCTGCAGAAGTTAAAGCCGCTGCCATGACGCGCTCGTTTGGTGTTTCTCACGATCAGGGCAATGGCCGTCACCGACCAGGCAGGTCAAGGAGCTCGCTCGTCAGCAGTCCAGAGCGCCGGGCGCGGTCGAGCAGGTTTTTCACCGACGATGGAGACCACTTTGCTCCGCCGCGTGGTGTGCGCTCGTGAAGTTTCTCGAGCTGCGCACCAATGTCCCGGAGCGTCAAAGCCGGGTTCGAGGCGTGGATACCTGTGACCAGCGTCATCAGCCGGTCCTCCGGGAGGCGAGGCGGCGATTTCCGAAGCAGGGCGGGATCTGCCATGTGCTCGGTAACCAGCCATCTCACGGCACGACGAAGCCGCTCGGGGGTCCAGTCGTGCCCTCTTTGCTTCAGTACACGTGCAATGTCATCCCAAGTATGGTCCGGTCGCATGCGCTTCACAGTCGGAAGCCACTGGTTGGCAGTTGCCTGGATGCGTGCGCCGTAAGCTGCCTTCTGGGCGGCTGTCATCATGGCGAGCGTCTCCGGCCGGCGTTCGCGGATTCCGGGATTGCCGGAGAGCTTTCCCCTCGCCTTCGCCGCCCTTATGCCGGCCCTCGTGCGTTCGGAAATCAAGGAGCGCTCCAGCTGCGCCACGGCGCCGAGCACTTGGAGAGAAAACATGCCCTGCGGCGTCGTGGTGTCGATCGGATCTCGCAGGGAGCGAAAATGCACCCCTCTTTCCGTCAGGCCCTCGATTACCTCGAGCAAATGGCTGACGGAGCGCGCCAGCCGGTCGATCCGGACGACAAGGAGGGTGTCGCCAGCGCTCACGTCGCGCAGCAGCTTGCTGAGAGCCGGCCGGACCCGCGATACCCCCGAGCCATGCTCCTGAACGATCACATCGCAGCCGGCGGCGCGCAGTTCGATTTCCTGCGCTTCCGTCGCTTGTTCATCCGTAGACACGCGCGCATAGCCGATCAGGCGGCCCTGTGGTCGACGAGAAGCTTGTTTTTGCGTCTCAAAAGCCATTTGGAGCGCCTCCGAGCCGCCCGTCGTTCCGTTTTCCAAACATAGAAGATACGGATAAACGATCGGTTGTTTCCGACTCTTGACTTCTAGGCGCACAGTTGACTAGGAAACCAAATGCGGGTAGTTCCAAGTCAACTAGAGGGTAGTTGCCGTGTCGGTATCGGAGTTAGTGGCTCACACCGGCTATTGGATGCGGATGGTGTCGAATGCCGTCTCGCACGAGTTCGCCCGGAAGATCGCCACCAAGGACGTGACCGTTGCGGAATGGGCATTTCTGCGCACGCTCTACGATGTCGACGCCATGGCACCTTCGGATCTGTCTGCGAATATGGGCATGACCCGAGGCGCGATCAGCAAGCTTTCAGACAGGCTGCTCGCGAAGAAGCTGATCGGGCGGACGGAGAGCACTGAGGACAAGCGGACGCACACTCTGTCTTTGACGGAGGAGGGGAGGGGGATGGTTCCGATGTTGGCCGCGCTCGCGGACAAGAACGACACCGAGTTTTTTGGAGTTTTGACGGAAGAAGACCAGCAAACGCTCGACCGGATTCTCAAGGTTCTTGCCGAGAGAAGCAAGCTGGACAGCACGCCTGTAGACTAACTGCCGACGACCCCAGGACGTATCCACGTGAAAGGAGACCGCTATGGATGCGGGACGGATTGCTATTGCCCAGACCTGTCTCGACGCCGCCCATGATGGCAGTCTGAGCTTCCCCGAAATCGTCGGCAAACTGATCGCCGCCGGCTTCGAGGGCTATATGGTCGACTATCGGCGAGACACTCAGACCTACTATCTGCCGGACAGTGACAGCGTGATGCTCGATATGCCGTCGTCAGCAGGCGCAAGTGCCGCCACCTTCGACGCTGCTGGCGTGGAGAAGCTAGTGCGGTGAGCCCAAGCGAACGAGCCGGACTACTCCTACAAGGCTTTCTGTGAACGGGTGAAGGCAGCAGGATGCGCGGGGTATCTCGTCTCGTTCCTCGGTCGCCGGGTGGTCTACTTTGGACGGACCGCCGAAACCCACGTCGAGCACTTTCCTAACTGACCAGTTCGACGCCGTCCGCGATGTCGGACCGACTAACACGTCGGCACTCCGTGTCGAACCAGGGGCAGGAGAGGGGCTTTTCAGAGCCCCGACGCCTTGGTGAGGTTGACGCGGAACCTGTCACGACGGCGTTGGTATTTGCGCGTCATCTCAGCGCTGGCGTGGCCAAGCTGCTTCTGGACATAGCGCTCATCGACCTCGGCCGAGGAGGCGAGGCCAGACCGAAGCGAGTGTCCGGCGAACAGCTTGCCGCGCTGACCCTCGGGCAGGTCGCCGCGGACGCCGGCCGCCAGCGCGGTGCGCTTGACGAGGCGTGCGACCTCCTGGTCGTTGAGACGCTCCGATCCGACAGCCTTGCCCTGACCCGTCACACGGCGGAACAGGGGGCCGTGGGGAATACGCGCAAACTTCAGCCAGGTTTGAAGCGCCACGACGGGGCACGTTGCATCGGATGAGCCGCGGCCGACTTCTACCTCGCGCCAGCCGGTCTTTCCCCGCAACGTCAGCAAGATGCCTTTGTCCAGCATCTCCACCCAGCCAGAAGAATCCTCGGTCTGGTCACGACCGACGTCGAGGCCAACGACCTCGGAGCGGCGCAGGCCGCCGGCGAAGCCGAGCAGCAGCATGGCACGATCCCGCAGACCGCGCAGGGTGCCGCGGTCGAGCGTTTCCAGCATGGCGATGAGGTCCTCGGGCAGCACCGCTTCTTTCTGCCGCGGCGGGGCAGCGTGCTTGTTGCGAATGCCGGCCATGACGGTGGCAACGTGACGATCCTTGCGGTCCAGCGTTAGTCCGCGTTGGGAATAGTTCCAGGAGAGGGAGGAAAGCCGGCGTTCGATCGTCGACACGGAGTTCGGCTTCTTGTCGCCCGTCACCGTCCCGGAGGCACAGGCAGTGATGTAGAGGCCGACGGTTTGCGGGTCCGCTGGCAAGGTTTCCACACCCTGGCGCCGGCACCAGCTGGCAAAATGCTTCCAGTCCGAGGCGTATGCCCGGCGCGTATTGGTCGAGCTTGCCGCCTCGATGTAGGATCGCGCCCGATCGGCGAGGTGTTCGAGATGGCCGGGAACATGCGGTTGTTCGCCGCCAGCGACAACCGGAAGGGGAGGGGGCGAAGCTGGTCCCGTCTCGTCGGCCGCTGCATCCTCGGGAACCCGAACCCGGCCCATTTCCATGAGGAGGTCGACAATGTCGGGCAGGTCGTCAGGCGCGCCTTTATGAGACGCGGTGGCGGCCGACATCCGCGCCATGGAAACATCATCCGGCGCGCCCGTGCTGTGGGACGGTCCGGAGGGTCGCGTGTCGGATTGCCGGGTTTCATGAGACTCCGGATTGTTTGTTGTCAATGGTTTGTCCGTGACGCCATTGTGAGACTGAATCGGGGTTATTGAGACTGGCGATAAAACTGAGTCGGAATTTGTGAGACCAGATTGCAGCCAACCGGCGAAGCTGTCCACGGATCCCGACACCGGGCATGTAAACGTCGTAGAATTGGAGGTCATTATGGCAACTAAACCGAGGTTCAAGAGCGATGCCTTCGAGGCTATCCATAGCTCGGCCAACGCAATGTACAAAGTCGGAACGATCGACAAGGCGACGATGCGCAGTTTTGACGAAAGCTGTCTGACGACGCCGAACCTCGAACCCGATGAGATCAAGACGCTGCGCGAGAGCCACCACGTAAGCCAGCCGGTGTTCGCGCGCTATTTGAACACGTCGGAATCGACGGTGCAGAAGTGGGAAACCGGCGCCAAGCGGCCGAGCGGCATGGCCCTGAAGCTGCTGGCCATTGTCCGGAAGCACGGGTTGCAGATCCTGCAATAGGCGCTGGATAGCTTCCGGGTCATGAGCCTTCGGCGGAGCTGCCTTGTCGATGACGTAATTCTGCAATCGATTCGGGGTTATTGAGACTGACCTCGAAGGTGAGTCGGCGTTTGTCAGACCAGCTTCGGCCAGACGCGAGGTTGCCCCGTGGATCATGACGACGCCGATCCCGAGAGATGGGCCGAAGCCCGGCGGCGGGCGGAGATCCTGTCGAAAATGCCGTCGCGACCAGGCGACGTGGATGTCGGCGATGCGATGGCTGCGCTCGGGATCAGCCGGGCAACGCTGTTTCGCTGGCTGAAGCAGTTCCGCAAGGATGACCGCACAAGCGCGCTGTTGCCGCGTCGACGCGGCCCGGATGCGGGCATGCAGCCGCTGGAGCCGACAGTGCTCGCCATTGTCGAAAAGCATTTCCAGAAACTCTATGCCACTCGGCGAAAGCCCACACGGACGCGCTTTCAGCGCGAGGTGGCGGCGGATTGCCGAATGGCGGGATTGCAACCGCCCTCCATTCGCCGGCTCGGGCGCTGGCTTGCCATGCATGATCAGGCTGACCTCCTGCGTCGCCGCGAAGGTGCCAAAAGATCCGAGCCGGTTTTCCTGGCGACGCCGGGCGGACTGGAGGCCACAGCACCGCTCCACATCGTGCAGATCGACCACACCAAGGTCGACGTCACCGTGGTCGATCCGGTGACGCGGTTGCCGATCGGCAGGCCGACGCTGACGCTGGCCATCGACGTCAACACTCGGATGGTCATGGGGTACTATCTGTCGCTGGAAGCGCCGTCTCTCACGGTCGTGGCGCTGTGCCTGACCCATACGGTGATGGACAAGACTGGCTGGCTGGCTTCGCGCGGCATCGCGGCCGACTGGGCCGCGCATGGCATTCCCAGGACCATTCATGTCGACAACGGCGCCGAATTCCATGCGCGGGCCTTCGAGCGCGCCTGCGCCGAGCACCGCATCGACCTAACCTACCGCCCACCCGGCACGCCGCGCTTCGGCGGCCATATCGAACGGTTGATCGGCACGATGATGGGGGCGGTGCATCTCATTCCCGGCTCGCATTTCTCCAACATTCGCGAACGCGGCGATCTCAACCCGGAAGCCGAGGCGGTGATGACGCTGCGCGAACTTGAAACCTACCTCGCGCTGGAAATCGTTGGGTCCTACCATGCACGCATCCACAAGACCCTCGATCTGCCGCCGGCAACGGCCTGGCGAACCCGGATCGTCGAGGACACGGTGCGGATGCCGTCCGATCCACGGCAATTCCTGATCGATTTCCTGCCGTTCGAGGAGCGCACGCTGCAGCGCGACGGGCTGCATCTGTTCCATATCCGCTACTGGTCGGATGAGTTGCGCTGGCTAATGGGCCCAAATCCGCGGCGATTGCCCATCAAATATGATCCACGCGACCTGTCTTGCGTGTTCGTGGCGACAGGGGAGGCGTATCTGGATGTGCGGCCAGCCGACCGCACCCGTCCGGCGATCGCCTTGTGGGAGCACCAGGCGGCGCGTCGTGCGTTGCGGGCAGAAGGGCGCAAGGCCCTCGACGAGGATCTCATTTTTTCTACGATCCTCGCCCAGCGCGCTCTGGTCGACGAAGCGACGCGCACGACCAAGGCGATGCGAAGGGATCTTGCACGGCGCGAGCACCTTACCGCGACGATGATCGACATCACGCCGGAGATCGCCCCGATCGGCGACGACAGACCCCTGCAGCTACCCTATTTCGCGGTGGAGGAATGGGATGACTGAGGATTTCGAGCATCTGTTTCCCGCCAGCCGACAGGTCGCCGCGCTCAGCGCAGAGGAACGCATCCGCAGGATCCGCGCCGACCGCTGGATCAACTATCCGCGCGCCGAACAGGCGCTGCAAAAACTCGAGGAGCTGATCGTCTTCCCGCAGCGCGCCCGCATGCCTAATCTGCTCATTGTCGGCGCCAGCGGCATGGGCAAGACCATGATCGTGGAAAAGTTCTCGCGAGATCATCCCTCCAGTTTCGACGCGGTGACCGGATGCATGCACATGCCGGTGATCGTCGTGCAGATGGTGTCGGGGCCCGACGAGGCGCGGTTCTACAAGCGGTTGCTGGCGGCGATCGGCGCGCCCGAACCGCCGCGCGCAACGCTGTCAGTCCTGGAAAACCTGACCTTGCGCCTGCTTTCAGAAATCCGCCCCGGGCTGCTGGTCATCGACGAGGTGCACAGCCTGCAGGCCGGCTCGGTGCGCGAGCAGACGCGGTTTTTGAACATGCTGCGCTTTCTCGGCAACGAGCTCAGGATTTCGCTCGTCTGCGTCGGCACCCAGCAGGCGCGCAACGCGCTGCGCACCGACGATCAGCTGGTGCGCCGTTTCGAAGCCTTCGCGCTGCCGCCCTGGCAGAACGACGCGGATTTTGGCGGCCTGATCGGCAGCCTGCAGCGTACCTTGCCGCTGCGCCGGCCGAGCGAGATTTCTGAGCCGATGCTGAAGCGCTTGGTCGAGACGACCGGCGGCATCACCGCCGGGATCTTCTCGCTGATGGGCATGCTCGCCGCTGCCGCGATCGAAAGCGGCGAAGAGCGGATCGTCGCCCATGATGTCGCCGACAAGCGCAACATTCTTGCACTGCTGGGAGAACCGGTGTGATCACCGCGCCGACATTGACGCGGTTGCCGGTCGTGCCGAGGCCGGAAAAGGACGAACGGTTGTCCTCGTGGATGCATCGGCTGGCGCGTCTCTACGCCATGCCGATCGACGCGTTTTTGGAGCACTGCGGCTTGAGCGGCCGCAGGATCGGCGAGCTGGAATGGCGGCTTGGGGCAGGGGAGGGGGCTTTGCTGGCCCGCCGCACCGGCATCAGTCTGGATGCCTTGCGGGCACTGACCTTTGCCGGGATCGGACCGCATGCACGGCTGATGATCGCGACCAGCAATCGCTATGTCTGCCCGCACTGTCGTGCGGGCGTTAACCGAAAGACGGCCGCGCTCCCCTGGAATTTGTGGTGCGGCGAGCATCAAATGCGGTTTCGCTTCAAGGGAGGCGGAAGTCTGCAGACCCTGATGTCAAAACCGCAATTGATGGCTCTCGACCGCTACGCGCGCGCCAGTGCGCTGCGGATGGCGGACTGGACACGGGGGAGGGATGAGGGAGCCCCGTCAATCGAGGCGCTGCTGGATTTCCTGACGACGCGGCATCGCAAACCTTCGCCGCCGTCGCTCGATGAACAGCCCGTTCTTTCGCTGGAGGCACGTCGGGCCAATCACGCGTTTCTGACGCGTCCGATCGCGCGCCAGGCGCTTCTGGTCATCGTGCCGGAGTATGATCGCGTTGCACCCATCCTGGCCAAGCCGGTTCCGCGTGGCCTGTTCGCGCTGGCGCACGGCTCTCTCCTGCAGAACTATGCGCTTGCCGTCGGCTTGGGGCGACTGTCCGCCGATCCGGCTGGTTACGCGGCAGCGGTGTTGCTGGCGAGCGACCCGGAAGGCGAGGAACGGTTGCGCGAAACATTGCGGGCGTGGCCGCTGAAGTTGCGCCGGCGTATCTACGGACGGTTCAGGCGGCTTCGCGACGCTCAGAATGACGCGCATCGCGACCCTTTTGCCGGAAAGAGGCGGCCAGTCTCACAATTCCGATTCACCCAGTCTCATAATCATGCTCGGGGAATCTCATAATCATGCGCGAGAGTCCCGCCCAGGCCCTTGAGTCTCATCAATTCTGCTCATCCGACAATTCTGCTCGACATTAGAGGCCATTTCGGCAGCAGATCACTTTATGAACGATAATGCAAGATTATCAGTCATTATGGCCGCACGACAGGCGGTGCGTTTTGATGGCGTTCATATAGTCAAAAGCGCACGCACGATTTACAATATCCACCATGATTCGAACCGACTCATCGCTTGCCGCTTCGCCGCCGCCGCCGCGCGTTCCGTCTTGGGCGTTGCCGGGCGGGACCGTCGACCACGAAACCGACGCCGCTTTCTTTGCCGGTGCCGCCTTGACGTCGCTCGACACTCTGGTGCGTTCCGAACCGCCCTGGGCCGGCGCCTGGCGCCAGCGGCTGGCGCTGAAATGCGCCGCCGCCGCCGTGCGCCTCGCCGGTCGGAGCGAAGATGAGAGTGCGCTCCGTGACGCCTGGTATCTGCGCCCTGCCGCCGGTGATCCCGGTCCCGCCGGCACCATTTTGGCCGCGTGGCGGCAGCTCGCGGCCCGGTCGCCGGTGATCGACACTGCGCGGCTGGCCGAAGTGGTCATGCTGCTCGGTCTGCGCTGGGACGACGGCTTTGCCGATCTCCCGGGGGCGATTAACGACCTGGTCCGCTCCGGCCGCCCGGCGCCGTTTGTCGCCGCGGCGATCGCCAGCCAGATTGTTGCCCTGTCGCCTGGCGCAGAATTGCTGGCCTGGTGGTGCGCCGATCTGGTGCTGGCGCAAAAACTGCGCTGGCCACGGCCGGTGCCGCTGCTGATGGCGCAGGCTTTTGGCCCCGCCTTTCGTACTCAAGGAGCGCGCGCGGCAGGAACACGCATCCGACCGGGAGGGGAAGGATTTGAAGGGGCGGTGTGCCTGGCGCTGGTCCAGGGCTCAGCCGAGGCTTGTGGATTGGCTGGTGAGCTGTCGCGGCGCGCCGAGCGGCTTGCGGCAGTGATGCCAAAACTGCGCGCCAAAGGGGCTGGTGACGCGATCAAAAAGCTGCTCGATGACGATGCCGTGCCCGGCTCGCTGACCACCAAAACCCTGTCGCGGTTCGGGGCGCGCCGGCTGTTCGAGCGGCTACAAACATTCGAGGCGGTGCGAGAGCTGTCGGGTCGTTCCTCCTTCCGGCTGTATGGGCTGTAGCTATGGTCGGATTCGCCGGGCGCAAAGGGCAAAACGAGCAGCTCGGGCTGTTCGACCGCGAGCTCGAGCACCTGCCGCCGGAACTGCGTTGGCGTGAATGGATGGGGCGGGTCGAGGCGGTAATCTTTGCCGCCAGCACGCCGGTCACACGTAGTGTGCTCGCGCGAGTGGTTGGCAAAAGCTGCAACATCGAGCTGATCATCGACGACATTCGCGCCGAGCTCGCCGGGCGGCCCTACGAGCTGGTGTCGGTCGCTGGCGGCTGGCAGCATCGGACCAAAAAGGTTTTTGGCGACGCCATCCAGGCCGCCGTCGGCCAGCAAGGCCGCGAGGGCGAAAAAGAGCTGACTCAATCGGAAGCGCTGGTGCTGATGGGCATTGCCTACTTCCAGCCGATCACCCGCGGCGAGCTATCGTCGTTCTTTGGCAAGGAGGTATCGCGCGATCTGATCGGGGTTCTGCGCTCGCAGGATCTTATCGCGTCGGGACCGCGCTCGCCGCAGCCTGGTGCGCCCTATACTTATGTGACCACCAAGGCGTTCCTCTCCCACTTCGGCTTCGACACGCTACGCGACCTGCCGGATTTCGAGGCACTCGAGGATGCCGGGCTGCTGTCGAAAGAGAGGCTGTTGGCCGGCGACATTCCGGCCGGGCTGGCTGGCGGGGAGGGCGACCATGAAGACAATGGAGTAAAAGTCGACGGCTGAAGAATCGTGCGAACATCGACAAGGGAAAAAACACGATTGCGCGATACAAATCGCGGTTGAAAAGTTAACGTCGCATGCGCGTTGCCGTGTGAATGGAGACCCGAGAAGAGCTTATGACTACTGCCCGCCATATCGTGACGCTGCTTAAGAGCCACATTGCCGGCGATGAGGATCGTTTCCTCGCCACCGCGATGCAGCTTGCTGCGCATGAGGCGCGTCAGGGCCATGGCAAGCTTGCTCAGGACCTCAAGAACCTGATCGATGCGGCCAAGAGCAGGGACACCGGGATTGCGAAAAGCGCCCGCCCGGTTCCCCTTGTTCAGCCGAAGGGCGAACTCGCAGGGCTCCTGCATGCGCGCTATCCTGACCTGCGGCTGACCGACATGATTCTGCCGGATAGCCTGCGCGCTCGCCTGCAGCGCGTGCTGGGCGAGCAGCGCCAACAAGCCAGCTTGCGCGAGCAAACTTCTTCTGGTCGGTCCGCCCGGATCCGGCAAGACCATGACCGCCTCGGCATTGGCCGGCGAGCTTCATCTGCCCCTCTTCACGATTGTCCTCGATGGATTGATCACCAAGTTCATGGGTGAGACGGCGGGCAAGCTGCGGCTTGTATTTGACGCAATGCAGTCGACCCGCGGCGTCTACTTCTTTGACGAGTTCGATGCCATTGGAGCGCGTCGCGGGGAACGTCAGGATGTAGGCGAGATCCGGCGCGTGCTCAACTCGTTCTTGCAATTTCTCGAGCAAGACGACAGCCAAAGCCTGATCATCGCGGCAACGAACCATCCCGAGCTGCTCGACAGGGCCTTGTTCCGCCGTTTCGACGACGTCATAGAATACGCCGTCCCCGATCAGCCACTCATCGAGGCGCTGCTTCGGGCTCGACTTGATCGCTTCGACACCAGGGGGCTTGCCTGGAACAAGGCGATTTCTCAGGCCGAGAGATTGTCGCAGGCGGAGATTATCCGCGCGGCGGACGACGCAGCAAAAACCATCATATTGCGGGGCGGGAAGCGGATCACATCGGAGGCGCTGTTAGACGCGCTGACGGAACGCCGGCAGGCCTCGCTGTCTGATTAGCGACAGCACAGGTTATAATGGCAGACGACTTTCCGCGCGACCGTCCCCACATCCACCTCCTTAATAACGGCATCCGTGAAGCGTATCGGCGGCCAAACCAGCGCATCGAGCCATCGCCGCTGCCGGCGCGCGATCGCGCAGCGCACGCCGCCGCCTTGATGCAATCGATCGAACAGGCCGTCGAAAGTGCGCGGCAGCAGATTGCGGCGCGAAACGCACAGCTGTCGGTGGGCACCCCCGGCTTCTACCTCGAGATCGATCTGCCAGCATCGGAGCGAGTGGGTCTCGATCAATTGGCCGATCGTCGGCAGCACATGGAACTCGTCGCCGTGCAAGAGCCGGCTCAGCCCGGCGCTCCAATCACAGCGTCGGTGTTCGTGCCGCAACGTGCGGAAGCCTACTATCTGAGGAAGGTCGAGGCGTATCGCGACGTCGACACTGATCGGGGCAGGCCGAGGAACGAACCGCTTATCTCGCGTATAGAAACCGTGCGCCTTGCGACTGCAAGGTCTTTGTTCACCGACGCCGCCGACCTCTTTCCTCAAGTCGCCGATGAACGGGTGTGGTGGGAGGTTTGGCTGCGCGAGGGTAGCCGCGAGAACTTCGAGCGCATTGCCCAGGCCCTGAACATCACGATACGCGCGCATGCGGTGAGGTTCCCGGAGCGGGTGGTCACCCGCCAGAGCCAGGGCGACTTCCGGCATGAACTTCTTCGAATGGCATGCTCCGGTGCCGCTGGCCCACGGGCGTCTTCACCCGCGCCCTGAAGTTCCTGACCAACATCCAGCAGGGCAAGCCGGCACGGCGCCTGAACTGGACCATGACGATCAATCCGCGGCTCGATACCAGTCCGGAAAACTTCCACAAATGGGGCGGCGACCGGCTGACGGTGACGCCCGAGAATGTCGGCGAGAAGGTGCATCTGCGCGTCGAGTTGCAGAGCTTCTGGCGGCTGCCGCGCTCCAATGCGCTGGTCTTCCCGATCCGCTGCTACCTGCTCAAGATGGACGAGTTGGTGACGGTGCCGAAATGGGCCCGCCGCTTCCATCGCGTGCTGCGCGACCTGCCGGTGGAGCTCGACGAATACAAGGGCCTGACCCGCTATATGACGGCGCACCGACCTCCCCCGGCTTCAGCCCGGACTGAAAAAGCAAAACCGTGACGCTCCCGGCATGAGCCGGGACCGCTTCAGCCAGGTCGCCATGCGGGTGCGCGGCGATTGCGTAGCTTCCCGGACTACCGGGCTCATCGACGAAGCGCGCGGTTTGCCCGCGCCGCATAAAGATCCGTTATTCGAACATTAGGTGAATAAATTTTCGTAATGTCGTCGCCGGAGGTAGTCTGTGCTGCATCAGATCTCGTTCTCAAGGAGGAGCAGCCCGATGACCGACGACATGTTGCACGTGATGAAGTGGCACAATGGCGAGAAGGACTTTTCGCCGTTCTCCGATGCCGAAATGGCCCGCCGCCAGAACGACGTACGCGGCTGGATGGCGAAGAACAACGTCGATGCAGCGCTCTTCACCTCCTACCACTGCATCAACTATTATTCCGGATGGCTTTACTGCTACTTCGGCCGTAAGTACGGCATGGTCATTGACCACTACAACGCCACGACCATTTCGGCCGGCATCGATGGCGGCCAGCCATGGCGCCGCAGCTTCGGCGACAACATCACCTACACCGACTGGCGCCGTGACAATTTCTACAGCGCCGTCCGTCAGCTGACCCCGGGCGCCAAGCGCGTCGGCATCGAATTCGATCACGTTTCGCTCGACTTCCGCCGCCAGCTCGAAGAGGCGCTGCCGGGCGTCGAGTTCGTCGACATCGCGCAGCCGTCGATGTGGATGCGCTCGATCAAGTCGCTGGAAGAGCAGAAGCTGATCCGCGAGGGCGCTCGCGTCTGCGACGTCGGCGGCGCGGCCTGTGCAGCGGCAATCAAGGCGGGGGTTCCCGAGCATGAGGTGGCGATCGCCACCACCAATGCGATGGTTCGCGAAATCGCCAACTCGTTCCCGTTTGTCGAACTGATGGACACCTGGACCTGGTTCCAGTCGGGCATCAACACCGACGGCGCCCACAACCCGGTGACCAACCGCAAGGTTCAGTCCGGCGATATCCTGTCGCTCAACACCTTCCCGATGATCTTCGGCTATTACACCGCGCTTGAGCGGACGTTGTTCTGCGACCATGTCGACAATGCAAGTCTCGACATCTGGGAGAAGAACGTCGCGGTTCACCGTCGCGGCCTCGAACTGATCAAGCCGGGCGCGCGCTGCAAGGACATCGCCATCGAGCTCAACGAAATGTACCGCGAATGGGACCTGCTCAAGTACCGTTCGTTCGGCTACGGCCACTCGTTCGGCGTGCTCTGCCATTATTATGGCCGCGAGGCCGGCGTGGAACTGCGCGAGGACATCGAGACGGTTCTGGAGCCTGGCATGGTCGTGTCGATGGAGCCGATGGTCATGCTTCCCGAGGGCATGCCGGGTGCCGGCGGCTACCGCGAGCACGACATCCTGATCGTCAACGAAGACGGCGCCGAAAATATCACCGGCTTCCCCTTCGGTCCCGAGCACAACATCATCCGGAACTGAGGACGGTGTTCTACATCCCCCACGATTGCCCCCGGGAAGCGGTGGACCGGCATTGCCGGTCTGCCGCGACCGCCTTGCATCCGGCAGCGCTGCTGGCCAGGGATATCGCCCGCTGGGTGAAGCGTCTGGGCGCGGGCACGACTGCCGATGCCGGCGACAAGGCGCCGATATCCGACGCGCCTTGCGAGCGCCATCGGTTGACCCCGCCGCGCCGCCCTTTTTGATCTCGTGCCTGGCGACGAAAAAGCCGCGGTCGATGCCGCGGCTTTCTTGTGCCGGGAGGTGGAAAGTTCAGCGCGGGAATTCCTTCTCCAGCGCCTGAACGATGCCGTCGGCGCAGACCTGCAGGAGGAGTTCGCCTTTTTCCGCCGTCGCATCCTTGGGCGATGACAGCGTGCCGCTGGCGGGCGTCCATTCCGGTTTCGGCGGATAAACGTCGTAGGGCGGGAAGGTCGCCGGGGCATGGTCAACCGCACGCTCAAGGCTGACCTGATGGGGGTAGAGCGCCAGCATCAGGGAGGTTTCGAAGACCCCGCCATGTTCCAGGTCCCAACCGGCGAAACCATCGGGATAGAGCCGGCCGATCGTCGCCTTGTCGACGAAGTCCCAATAAGACAGGACGACGATCTTCATGTCCTCGATACCAGCCCATTTGAGTTCACGCAGCGCAAGGTCGATGCCCTCGATGATGAACCACGAGTTCTCGAAATGACCGTTGACCAGGCAGATGCGGCGAACGCCATGGCGCGCGAATTCCCTGATGACATCGCGAAGCGCCGCCACCAGGGTTGCGCCGTCAAGGCTGGTGGTGCCCGGCAGGTGATTGCCGCCGCCGGACTTCTGATGCGACTTGTAGCCGTAGGTGAAAGGCGGCGCGACCAGCGCGTCGATGCGGCCGGCGACGCGCCGGGCGAACTCGACCGGCAAGAGCACGTCGACATTCATCGGCATGTGATGGCCGTGCTGCTCCATCGAGCCGATCGGCAACAGGATCGGAACAGACCCATCGCGAACACGGGCATCATAGTCCGGCCAGGAAAGCTCGGCGGCAAAGACTGATTGTTGAGGCATGGTCATCTCCCATTTTGGCTCATGGGGCAAAGATTTGAGCCCAACCTTGTGATATGAGAAATTTATAATCTTCATCCTCGCATGAGGAAACGAAATCCATGCGCAACATCGTAAACTTTCAGACCGACCTGCTCCGCACCTTCGTCTCGGTCATCGATCTCGGCGCCTACACCAAGGCCGGCGACATGCTGGGGCGCACCCAGCCGGCGATCTCGCTGCAGATGCGCCGGCTCGAGGAACTGGTCGGCGCACCGCTCATCAAGCAGACGGGCCGTTCGCTGACGCTCACCGGTGAAGGTGAGATGCTGCTGAGCTACGCGCGCGAAATCCTGCGTCTCAACGACGAGGCGGCGTCCTATTTCAATCGCGCCAAGATATCAGGCGTCCTGCGCGTCGGCCTGCCCAACGATTATGCCGTGGCGTTCCTGCAAGGGGTGATTACTGAATACACGCGTCAGCATGCTGAAATCTCGCTCGAGATCTATTGCGGCTGGAGCGCCGATATCCTCGATCGCCTGCGGGCGGACGAACTCGATCTTGCTATTGCGATGGTCAACACCGATCGCGCGCAATACCTGTCGCGGTCATGGATCGAGCGGCCGATCTGGACGGCGGGGAACGAGGTTACGTTCGATCCGGCGGCAGGCATTCCGCTCGCTGCTCATCCGGAGGGTTGCGCCTACCGCGCGCGGATGATCCAGGCGCTCGATGCGGCGCAGATGCGCTGGCGCGTCGCTTATACCGGGCCGGGCATCTCAGGCCTGCAGAATGCCGTGATCAACGGTCTGGGCGTAAGCGCACTGACGCGCTACACATTGTTGCCGGGGATGCGTGTGCTCGGTGAGGACGACGGGTTTCCGCCGCTGGCCGAAATCCGGGTCGGCCTGTTTTACAAGCATCCGCGCCTGTCGGACGCCGGCATCAGGCTGGTCAACCACATCATCGCCCGGCTGGATGAGGCGGGCGTCTCCGGCGACCCCGTGCGGCGCCATGCGGAACTCGATCGTCAATAAGCTGTGCAAATGGCCAAATTATAAGAATTAATTTTCCAAATGCATTGGCGCTTCCTAACCTTGCGGCAACAACAACCAAAAGGGGAATGCGATGACCATCAAGGACGCACTGTCGGGACCCCGTACCCGGCGCGAGATTCTGAAGGGTGCAAGCGTATTGGGCGGCGGAATCCTGGCGATGCCGTATCTCAGCCGGCTTGCCTTCGCCGAGCCGGTCGAGCTTACCATGCTCGCCTGGTATGGCCATGCCGAGCCGGATGTCGTCGCTGAGTTCGAGGCAGAGAACAACGTCAAGTTCAAGCCGAAATACTACACCGGCGGTGACAACATGCTGGGCCTTATCGCCCAGTCGCCTGCCGGAACCTTCGACGTCATTTTGTCCGATGCCGAATACGTCCAGCAGCTCAACGCTGCCGGCTATATCGAGGAACTCGACCCCAAGGACTACACCTTCGACGACTATTTCCCGGAGTTTCAGAATTTCGCGGGCCACTGGCAAGACGGCAAGCTGTACTCGGTCTTCACCCGTTTCGGTTTCCTCGGCGTGGCCTACAACACCGACGCGATCACCGAAAAGGAGGCTTCCAGCTACAACGTCTACTGGAACGAAAAGCTGAAAGGCAAGGTCGGCCATTTCGATTGGCACCTGCCCAATCTCGGTCAGATCAGTCTGCTCGACGGTAATGCGTCGCCCTACGACATCGACGCGGCTGCCTGGGGCAAGCTGCGGGAGAAGATGACGACATTGCGCCCGCAGATCGGTGGCTTCTTCGATTATGGCGGCACCTTCTCGTCGCTGCAAAACGGCCAGATGCTGGCGATGGCCGGCATTGGCGACTGGATCACCGGGACGCTGGAAAAGAACGGCGCCAAGGTGCGCAGCATCATTCCCGAAGAGGGCGGCCTGCAATGGACCGAGTCCTTCTCGATCGGCAAGGGCTCGACCAAGTCCGACCTCGCCAAGAAGTGGATCCAGTACATCACCTCGGCCAAGGGTCAGGTGAAGTCGGCCAATATGGCCGCCTATCCGGCGCTCATTCCCAACCAGAAGGGTTGGGAACTGCTTGCCAAGGAAACCCCTGAAGAAGCCAAGCGCCAGGGCATGTTGCTGACCGAAAGCAACGTCATGGACATGATCCGGGCCGGGCGCATCAAATATCGGCAGTTGCCGGTGCAGCAGAGCCTTGAGGACTGGAACGACTTCTGGTCCGAATACAAGGGCTCGTAAGGTCGGCGGACCTCGCGTTCGGACTTTCTGCTAATATTCGTGCGGCGGGCCAGTGCGCCCGCCCATTCATTCCGGCAATTCTGCACGGCGGTTGGCAGTGCAGTCGTGTCTTCAGGTTGGAAGCGCCGCAATGCGGAAATCGATCACTCTCTATGGATTGACCTTCTCCCTGCCGATGCTGATCTGGCAGGCGATGTTCTTCCTCGCGCCGCTGCTGTTTTTGATCGCGCTGAGTTTCTGGACGGTCAAGAATTTCCGCATGGAGCCGAACTTCGACACCGTCAACTGGGTCAGGATGCTCGGCCGCGGCGTCTTTTGGGATGCCTACCTGCGCACCTTCGCGCTTGCCACCGCCGCCGCCGTCATCACCAGCGCGCTGGCTTTCCCTTGCGCCTACGCCATCGCCTTCAAGCTCACCGAAACAGCACGGCGCTGGGCGGTGTTCCTGATGGTAATCCCGTTCTTCACCAGCTACCTGGTACGTGTCTATTCCTGGCAGATATTCCTGTCCGACAACGGCATCATCAACGCGTTGCTGGCCAAGGTGGGGCTCGGGCCGTTCGGCATGCTCAACTCGACCTTCGGCATGATGGTCGGTTTTCTGACATTGAGCTTTCCGCTGGTCGTGCTGTTGCAGCTGTTCAGCCTGATCTTCGTCGACAAGACGCTGATCGAGGCGGCGCACAATCTGCGCTGCGGCCGGCTGCGCACGGTATTCGAGGTGATCGTGCCCGCGGCCAAGGTCGGCCTGGTGATCGCGGCGCTGTTCTGCTTCATCCTGACCTTCGGCGACTTCGTCAGCCCGCTCTACCTTGGCGGCGGCGACCCGCCGACCCTTTCCATCCTGATCACCGACACCACCAAGTCTGGGCAGCAATGGCCGCGTGCGGCGGTGATCGCGCTGACCATGATCGGGACGCTGCTCGCGGTCGCCTTCGCTGCGGTGAGCTATGCCTACAAGGAGCGCGGACGATGAACGATTTCAACCGCAACCCGCTGATCGACTGGGCGCTGAAGCTCTACATCCTGCTGGCTTTCGCTTTCATCTTCGCGCCGATCGCCGCGAGCTTCGTCTTTTCGTTCAATGTCGACCGCTTCCCCTCGCTTCCGCTCGGCGGCTTCTCGACGATCTGGTACGAGACGGTCGCCGCTGACCCGCTGGTCTGGCAAGGCCTGCGCAACACGCTGGTGGCGGGTGTGATCGTATCGGTTTTCGCCACGGCGATCGGGTTTGGCGCCGCCTACACCGACTTTCGCTACAAGTTCTTCGGCAAGACCTTCTATGTCGCGCTCGCTTTGCTGCCGCCGACGATCCCGGTCGTCATCCTCGGCCTGGCGATGCTTGCCTTTTTGTCCAACATAAACCTGTCGGGTGCGATCCATTCGGTCATCATCGCCCATGTGGTGATGTGCGCGCCGTTCGCCATGGCGATCGTGCGGCTGCGGCTGTCGCAGATGGATCCCTCGCTGGAGGCTGCGGCCTGGAATCTTGGCGCGTCGGAATGGATGGCGATGCGCCACGTCATCATCCCTTTTTGCAAGCCGGCGATCTTTGCCGCCCTGTTCATCACCATGGCCGTGTCCTTCGACGAGTTCGCCGTCGCCTGGTTCGTCTCGGGCCTGAACGAGACGCTGCCGGTCAAGGTGCTCGGCTTCCTGCAGGGGCAGGTCAGTCCGCGCATCAACGTCATCGGCACCTTCGTATTCCTCGCTTCGATGACGCTGGTGGTGCTGGCCCAGGTTCTTTTGATGAAACGCAGCGTCGCGCCTGCGACTGACGCGGTAACCACCGGAGTAAAGGTGCCATGACCGACAAGGCTCTCGTCGTCTTCGACGGCGTCGTCAAACGCTTCGGCAGCTTCAATGCCGTCGAAAGGATGGGTCTCGAAATCCACAAGGGCGAATTCCTCGCCATCATGGGCTCGAGCGGCTGCGGAAAGACCACGACGCTGCGTATGCTGGCAGGACTGGAAGCGCCGACGGAAGGCGAGATCCGCCTCGCCGGCAAGCGCATCAACGATCTGCCGACCTGGCGTCGCGACACGCCGATGGTGTGGCAGAGCCTGGCGCTGTTTCCGTTCCTCACGGTGCGCGAGAATGTCGAGTTCTCCCTGCGCATGCGTGGCGTGGAAAAGGCCGAGCGGCGCAAGCGTGTCGACAAATGGCTGGAGCGCATGCAGATCACCGAATTCGCCGATCGCAATGTCGCCCATCTGTCCGGCGGCCAGCGCCAGCGCGTTGCCCTTGCCCGCTCGCTGGTGACGGAACCGGAAATCCTTCTGCTCGACGAGCCGCTGTCGGCACTGGACGCTCATCTCAAGGTGCGCATGCAGACGGTGCTTTCGAACCTGCAGCGCGAGCTCGGCATCACCTTCGTCTATGTCACGCACAGCCAGTCGGAGGCCTTCTCGATGGCCGACCGCGTCGTCATCATGAGCCGTGGCCGGATCGAGCAGATCGGCAATCCGCAGGAGATTTACCGCGCGCCACGGACGAAGTTCGTCGCTGAATTCCTGGGATCATCGAACATCTTTGCCGGCAAGGTCTCGAACGTGAACGGCAAGGTGGTGAAGATCGCGACGCCGGTGGGCGAGTTCGATGTCGCGCCCAACGCAGCCAAAACGCTTTCCAAGGGCGACAACGCAACTTTCGTGGTTTCCGACGATCGGGTGCAACTGAGCAACCAGCCCCCGGCTGACGGCTACAACGGGTTGCAGGCGCAGGTGGTCGGCGAGGAGTTTGTCGGCGCGACTGCAGTCATCCATCTCGAAGGCGCCGACCGGATCGAGATCAAGGCGCAGAAGAGCCACGACGAACTCGAACATCTCAACCTTGAGCTAGGCGCCAAGGTTTGGGTGTCATGGCGGCCCGACGCCACGCACATCTTGCCTGGCGAGTAGGGCAAGCGCCCGGTCGCGGGCGCAGCAGTAGAGTTTGGGAGAGACAACCCGGCCGCAGCAGCGAAACGGAAACAATAGCGGCTGCCGGCGTGACGCTGGCGCTTATAGGGAGGAAATTGAAACAATGTCGATATCAGCCCATAATTTCCATGTGACAAGCATACGACAGGACGAGGAGGCCTCGCCCGAGGTGCTTCGCAAGGTGCTGACCGCGAGCTTTATCGGCAACTTCGTCGAGTGGTTCGACTATGCATCCTACGGCTATTTCGCAACGGTGATTGCCATTGCGTTCTTCCCGGAAATCGCCCCGTCTGCCGCTTTGCTTGCGACATTCGCGGTCTTTGCGATTTCCTTCGTTGTTCGCCCCATCGGCGGCATCGTCTGGGGCGCGATCGGCGACAAGATCGGTCGGCGCACCGCACTGTCGTGGTCGATCCTGATCATGTCGGGCGCGACAACGCTGATCGCCGTCCTGCCGTCATACGCACAGGTCGGCATACTGGCTCCGGTGCTGCTGCTTGTGGTGCGCATGGTCCAGGGTTTTTCGGCTTCAGGCGAATATGCCGGGGCGACCTCCTTCATCGCCGAATATTCGCCTATATCGAAGCGTGGCTTCTACACCAGCATGGTGCCGGCGAGCACGGCTGCTGGGCTTCTCGCCGGATCCCTGATGTCGGCTGGTTTGTTTTACATTCTGAGCCCGGAACAAATGCAGTCATACGGTTGGCGGCTGCCATTCCTGCTCGCCGCACCACTGGGCGTGGTCGGCCTGTACATCCGCCTGAAACTCGAAGACACGCCCAAGTTCCGCGAGCTTGAAAAGTCGCACCACGTCGAGGCGACCCCGGTGCGTGAGCTGTTCACCACCTATCGGCGCCAGATCGCCATTGCCTTCGGCGCGACATGTCTCAACGCAGTCGGCTTCTACCTGATCCTCAGCTATATGCCGACTTACCTCATCACCGAGATGGGCATGGGCCAGACGGAGTCCTTCATCGCTGTCAGCATTTCGCTTGTGGCCTACATCTTCTTCATTTTTCTGATGGGGAGCCTGTCCGATCGCTTCGGCCGCAAGACCGCTCTGATCGCCGCCTCGGTGCTGTTCATGGCGCTGACGGTGCCGCTGTTTTCGATGCTCGATGGCGCTACTTTCTGGACGATTGTTGCGATCCAGGTCGCTTTCGGCGCGCTGCTGACGATCAATGACGGCACATTGCCGTGCTTCTTGTCGGAGATATTCCCGACCAAGGTACGCTACAGCGGCTTTGCCTTCTCCTTCAACGCGGCCAACGCCCTGTTCGGCGGCACCGCACCTTTTGTGGCGACCTGGCTGATTTCGGCGACCGGCAGCAAGCTTGCGCCGGCCTGGTATCTGGTCGCCGCCGCGCTTGTTGCCCTCATCGCAATGCTGGCAGCCAAAGAGACTGCCGGAAAGCCGCTGGCAGACTAAAAATACAAGACGCAACGCAGGCGGCCATCGTCGCCTGCGTTGCTGCGTCTGACTTCATGCCGCCCCGCGAAAGGCCGCAGGCGTTACGCCCCGCCGCTCGCGGAACGCACGGATGAAATGCGATGAATCGCAAAAGCCGGTCGAAGTTGCGACTTCGGTCACCGAGTTTTCGGTGTGGCGAAGCAGGAACTCCGCATATTCGAGCCGCATGATCTTGTAGGCCAGCGTCGGGGGCATGCCGACCGCGCGCTGGAAGTGGCGTTCGAGCTGGCGCCGGTTGGCGCCGAGCCGACGCGCGACGTCTGCCGCCGACAGCGGAGCGTCGATGTTTTGCTGCATCAACAGCAGCGCCTTCTTCACCAGTCCGTCGTCGGTCGCCAGATCCAGCGGAATGCCCGGTTGGGGCTTTTCGGCGCGCAGCGCGTCGTCGATGATCATGATGTGCAGGCTTTTGCGCGCCTGGGCGCGGCCGACATGCTTTTCCACCAGATGGGCCGCCAGATGCGCCGAACTCGCCCCGCCCGAGCAGGTCAGCCGGTCGCGGTCGACGATGAAGATCTGGTCGGACACCGGTTTCAGTCCATCGAACTGCTCCAGGAAATCGGTATGGTGGAACCAGCTGACGCAGCAGCGGTAGCCGTCCATCAGTCCGGCACGGTGCAGGATGAACGCGCCGGTGCAGACGCCGACAAGCGGCACCTTCGATGCCGCGGCCTTCTGCAGATAGCGCGTATAGTCCGGGCTGAGATTGGGAATTTCGTCGATCAGCCCGCCGACCACGACGATGTAGTCGTATTTCCTGGGATCGCCCAGGCGCTCGTTGGGCTGCACCATCACGCCGCAGCTCGAGGCCATAGGGCTCATAGTATCGGAAAGCACGGTCCACTCGCACAGAATCTGCCGGCTGCGGTCGCCCTCGTCGGCGGCGAGGCGCAGCACGTCGACGAAATTGGCAAACGCGCAGAGCGTGAAGCGGCGAGCGAGGATGAAGCCCACCGAAAGACGAGGCGCCGCATTCTTCCTCTGTGGCTGGCTGGGCCTGACGTTGCGTTCCATAGGGTCTCCAGCGTGCATGCTGTCGCACCAGTAACATTACGCTGACGCAACTGTTCTGTCCAACTTCGCGCCAGTTAGCGATACTCCCGCCATGTTGAACTCCGGGGGTGCGTTATGACCCGCTTTTCGTTTTCGTCGCTTCTGTCCAATGCCTTGACCGGCAACAAGAACTGGGAACCGCAATGGCCCGATGCCCAGCCAAAGGCCGAGTATGACGTCGTCATTGTCGGCGCTGGCGGTCACGGCCTGGGCGCCGCCTACTATCTTGCCAAGGAACACGGCATCACCAATGTCGCCATCATCGAGAAGGGCTGGCTTGGCGGTGGCAACACCGGCCGCAACACCACCATCATCCGCTCCAACTATCTCTATGACGAAAGCGCGATGCTTTATGAGCACGCGATGAAGCTCTGGGAAGGGTTGAGCCAGGAGCTCAACTACAACGTCATGTTCTCGCAGCGCGGCGTTATGATGCTGGCGCATTCGGTGCATGACACCCAAAGCTTCAAGCGCCACATCTATTCGAACCGGCTCAATGGCATCGACAATGAGTGGCTGACGCCCGAGCAGGCAAAGGAATACTGCCCGCCGCTCAACATCGCAAAGGATGCCCGCTATCCAGTGGTTGGGGCAGCCTTGCAGCGTCGTGGCGGCGTTGCCCGCCATGACGCGGTAGCCTGGGGTTATGCCCGCGGTGCAGCGGCGCGTGGCGTTGACATCATCCAGAACTGCCCGGTGACCGCGATCCGCCGCGACGCTTCCGGCAAGGTCATTGGCGTCGATACCCCGCGCGGCTTCATCAAGGCCAAGAAGGTTGCGGTTTCCGCCGCCGGCGGGACCTCGGTCGTCATGGATACCGCCGGGGTGCGGCTGCCGCTGGAAAGCTTCCCGCTGCAGGCGCTGGTTTCCGAGCCGGTCAAGCCGATCTTCCCTTGCGTGGTCATGTCGAATTCGGTCCACGCCTACATCAGCCAGTCCGATAAGGGCGAGTTGGTCATCGGCTCCGGCACCGACCAGTACGTCTCTTACAGCCAGCGCGGCGGCCTGCCGCTCATCGAGCATACGGTGGCGGCGATCTGCGAGGTGTTCCCGATCTTCACCCGCATGCGCATGCTGCGCAAATGGGCTGGTGTCGTCGACGTCACGCCCGACCGTTCGCCGATCATCGGCAAGACACCGGTTCCCGGGCTGTACGTCAATTGTGGCTGGGGTACCGGCGGGTTCAAGGCAACCCCTGGCTCGGCCCATGTCTTCGCTCACACCATCGCCCGCGACGAGCCGCATCCGATCAATGCGCCGTTCACGCTCGAACGCTTCACCACCGGCCGGCTGATCGATGAAGCCGCTGCCGCAGCCGTCGCGCACTGAGGAGATCCAAGATGCTGCTCATCCGCTGCCCCTATTGCGAGGCCGAACGTCCTGAGCTCGAATTCTCCTATGCCGGCGAGGCTCACATCGCTCGCCCCGCTGATCCGTCGAAGCTGAGTGACGACGAATGGAAGACGCATCTTTTCATTCGCAGCAATCCGCGCGGTACCCACTTCGAACGCTGGCGACACCAGCATGGCTGCGGGCGTTTCTTCAATGCCGTTCGCGACACCGTCAGCGACAAGTTCGCAAGGACCTACAAGGCCGGGCAGCCACGCCCGACAGAGACCGAACTCGAGGAAGCACGGTAATGACCAGCTACCGCATCCCAGCAAAAGGCCGCGTCAACCAACGCAAGCCGGTCCGCTTTACCTTCAACGGCGCAGGCTATGCCGGTTTCGAGGGCGACACGCTCGCCTCGGCGCTGCTTGCCAACGGCGTCCATCTCATTGGCCGTTCGTTCAAGTACCATCGCCCGCGCGGCTTCCTGTCAGCCGGCTCGGAAGAACCCAATGCGCTGGTCGGCACCGACCGGGGGCCGGGTCGCTTCGAACCCAACACCCGCGCAACCGTGCTCGAGGTGTTCGACGGGCTGAACACGACCAGCCAGAACCACTGGCCGTCGCTGAAGCGCGATATCGGCGCTGTCAACGACGCGCTCTACATGCTGTTTTCCGCCGGCTTCTACTACAAGACCTTCATGTGGCCGAAGTCGTTCTGGAACAAGGTCTACGAGCCCGTCATCCGGGGCGCCGCCGGTCTCGGCAAGTCGCCGACCACCCCCGACCCCGACACCTATGCCAGCCGCTTCGCCCATTGCGATGTGCTGGTGGTCGGTTCCGGCCCGGCCGGTCTTGCCGCAGCGCTCGACGCCGGCAAGAGCGGCGCCAAGGTGATCCTGGTCGACGAGCAGGCCGAGCTTGGCGGTTCGCTGCTGTCTGAAACGGACGCAGGCATTAACGGCCAGAGCGGCTGGCAGTGGCTCGAAGAAGCGCGCAGCGCGCTGGCCGCGATGAACAATGTCACGGTGCTGACGCGCACCACGGCTATCGGCTACTATCACCAGAACCTTGTCGGCCTTTGCCAGCGCCTGACGGACCACCTTACCAGCCCGCCGGCGGATGCCCCGCGCGAGCGGCTGTGGAAGGTTCGCGCCAACCAGGTCGTTCTGGCCCAGGGCTCGATCGAAAAGCCGCTGGTGTTCGATGGCAACGATCGCCCGGGCGTCATGCTTGCGGGCTCGGCGCGCAGCTATCTCAACCGCTACGGCGTCAAGGTCGGCAACCGTCCCGTCATCGTCACCTCGCACGATTCAGCCTGGCTCGCCGCATTCGACCTGGCAGAGGCAGGCGTCAAGGTGGCAGCCATGATCGACATCAGGCCCAATGTGTCGGGCCATCTGATGGAACGCGCCGCGGCCCTCGGGGTCGAGGTGCTGACCGGCTGGACCGTCACCGGCACCGGCGGCCGGCTGCGCGTCGCCTCCGTGCGCGCCAATCCGGTGAGCCGCAGCGGCGTGGTCGGACCGGCGCGGACGATTTCCTGCGACGCGCTTTTGATGAGCGGCGGTTGGACGCCGAGCGTGCATCTGTTTTCGCACACCAAGGGCAAGCTCGACTGGAACGAGGAAGGGCAGATGTTCCTTCCTGGCGCCGCCACCGAGGAAAGCCGCTGCGCCGGCGCCGGCAATGGCGCGTTCAGCCTTGCGGCAGCACTTGCCGAGGGTGCCGCAGCCGGTTCGGCCGCCGCTTCAGACGCCGGGTTCACCGTGACAGCCGCGTCCTACAAGGTCGATGGCGAACTGATGCTGACGGGCGCCAACAACCGCGAACTGCCGACCGACAAGAACACTTCGAAGGCCAAGGCCTTCGTCGATTTCCAGAACGACGTCACCGCCAAGGACATCCGGCTTGCGGTGCGCGAAGGCTTCAAGTCTATCGAGCACATCAAGCGCTACACCACCACAGGCATGGCGACCGACCAGGGCAAGACCTCCAACATCAACGGTCTGGCCATTGCCTCCGACGCGGTCAAGCGTCCAGCGCCGGCAGTAGGGCTGACCACCTTCCGCCCGCCCTACACGCCGACCACCTTCGGCGCCTTCGCAGGCTACAATCGGGGCGAACTGTTCGAAGTGACGCGTAAGACGCCGATCGATGGCTGGGCCGAGCAGAACGGCGCGGAATTCGAACCGGTGTCGTTGTGGCGCCGCGCCTGGTACTTCCCGAAAAAGGGCGAGACCATGCACGCCGCCGTGGCGCGCGAATGCAAGTCTGTTCGCGAATCCCTCGGCATGTTCGATGCCTCGACACTCGGCAAGATCGAGATCGTCGGGCCGGACGCCGCCGAATTCATGAACCGCATGTACACCAACTCCTGGACGAAGTTGGCACCTGGACGCCTACGCTATGGCCTGATGCTCGGTGAGGATGGCTTCATCCGTGACGACGGCGTCATCGGCCGCCTGACCACCGACCGTTTCCATGTGACCACCACCACCGGTGGTGCGGCGCGCGTGCTGGGCACGATGGAGGATTATCTCCAGACCGAGTGGCCTGATCTCAAGGTATGGCTGACCTCGACGACGGAGCAATGGGCGGTGATCGCGCTCAACGGCCCGAACGCGCGCAAGCTGATCGAGCCGCTGGTCGAGGGCATCGACCTTTCCGAAGAGGCGCTCCCGCACATGTCGGTTGCCGAGGGCAAGATTTGCGGTGTGCCGACCCGGCTGTTCCGGGTCAGCTTCACTGGAGAACTCGGCTACGAGATCAATGTGCCGGCGCGCTACGGCCGGGCGGTCTGGGAAGAGCTTTACCGGGCCGGCCAGCAATATGGCATCACCCCTTATGGCACCGAAACGATGCACGTGTTGCGCGCCGAGAAGGGCTACATCATCGTCGGACAGGACACCGACGGCACCGTGACGCCTGACGACGCCGGTCTCGGCTGGGCGATCGGCAAGGCCAAGCCAGACTTCGTCGGAAAGCGTTCGCTGACGCGTACGGACATGCTCAAGACCGATCGCAAGCAGCTCGTCGGCCTGCTCACTTCCGATCCAAACACGGTGCTGGAGGAGGGGGCACAGATCGTGCTCGATCCGAGCCAGACCTTGCCGATGAAGATGGTCGGCCACGTCACCTCGTCCTACTGGAGTGTTGCTCTCGGACGCTCGATCGCCATGGCGGTGGTCGAAGGTGGCAAGGCGCGCGAAGGCGAGACCATTCACGTGCCGATGCCCGGCAAGACCCACACGGCAAAGGTGGTCGGGACGGTCTTCTTCGACCCCGAAAACAAGCGCCTGAGCGCATAGGAGGACGGTCATGCTGCATGAACATCATCCGCTGATCGGCCGCGAGATTGCCGTTCGCAAGGTGACGCCGCTAAACATCCGCGTCGCCGCCGACGGAGCCCGCTTCGCCCTGAGGATAGATCCGGCACAAGCGGCGCGAGCTGCGAAGGCATTCGGTTCGCCATTGCCGGGCAAGATCGGCGACATCACCGTTTCCAACGGCAGGCTGGCCGTGTGCCTCGGGCCGGACGAGTGGCACCTGGTCGTTCCGCTGACGGAACAGGAGGCAATCGAAACGGCGTTTGCCAAGCTCTATGCGACGGTGCCGCATAGCCTTGTCGATGTCAGCCATCGCGAGATCGGCATCGAGGTCGAGGGCGTTGCTGCCGTGTTGGCATTGCGCTCGGCCATTGCGTTCGACATCGAGGCGATGCCGGTCGGCACGGGCTGCAGGACCATCTTCGACAAGGCGCAGATCATCCTTGTCCGCGAAGCAGAAGACCGCTTTCGCATCGAGGTCTGGCGTTCGTTTGCCGACCATACCTGGGGCATTCTTCAGGCGGCCAGCCGCGAAATCGCACTCGATATCTGACCCCCAAGGAGGCAAGCATGCAGCACACCAGCCCACAAGCGTCGCTTGCCGACGCAGCAATCGCCGCTGCCATCGAGCGCGAACTCGACAGGCAAAAGAACCAGATCGAACTGATCGCCTCGGAAAACATCGTCTCCACTGACGTGCTTGCCGCCCAAGGCTCGGTGCTGACCAACAAATATGCAGAGGGCTATCCGGGCAAGCGCTACTATGGCGGCTGCGAGTTCGTCGACGAGGTCGAGACCATCGCCATCGAACGCGCCAAGCAGCTGTTCGGCGCGGGGTTCGCCAATGTCCAGCCGCATTCGGGCGCCCAGGCCAACCAGGCGGTGTTCCTGGCCCTGCTTACTCCCGGCGACCGCGTGATGGGCATGTCGCTCGCTCATGGCGGACACCTGACGCATGGCTCGCCGGTGACCATGTCGGGCAAATGGTTCGACATCGTCAGCTACGAGGTGCGCCAGTCCGACCAGCAGATCGACTATGACGAACTGCGCGCCAAAGCGCTGGCGACCAAGCCGAAGCTGATCGTTGCCGGCGCCTCAGCCTATCCGCGTGCCATCGATTTCGCGGCGTTCCGGTCGATTGCCGATGAGGTTGGCGCCTACCTGATGGTCGACATGGCCCACTATGCCGGCCTGGTCGCCGCAGGCCTCTATCCCGATCCGCTGCCGCACGCCCATGTCGTCACCACCACCACGCACAAGACCCTGCGCGGCCCGCGCGGCGGCATGATCCTGACCAACGACGAAGCGCTGGCCAAGAAGTTCAATTCGGCGGTATTCCCCGGCAATCAGGGCGGGCCGCTGATGCATGTCGTTGCCGCCAAGGCGGTCGCCTTCGGCGAGGCTTTGCAGCCCGATTTCCGCGACTATGCGGCCAATGTCGTCAACAACGCCAAGGCGCTGTGCGAGACGCTGTTGGCCGGCGGGCTCGACATCGTGTCGGGCGGCACTGATTGCCACATGGTGCTGGTCGACCTCAGGCCGAAGGGCGTCAGGGGTCGCGACGCCGAGCACGCGCTGGAGCGCGCCGGGCTGACCTGCAACAAGAACTCGATCCCCTTTGATCCCGAGAAGCCGGCGGTGACGTCGGGCGTACGCCTCGGCACGTCGGCGGGCACCACGCGCGGCTTCGGCGAGGCCGAGTTCCGCCGCATCGGCGAGCTGATCCTGAAGGTGATCGACGCGCTGGCGGTCAAGGGAGCGGAAGGCGATGCGGCCGTCGAGCAAGCGGTGCTCGCCGAAGTGCGCGGCCTCTGCCAGCGCTTTCCGATCTACCAGTAGGCCTTTCAACTACCGCTACGAAGCAACCCGGCGCGCGTCGGTGCATTCCCTTGCGATCTCATGAGGCCGCGCATGTTCCTCAGCATTTTCGACGTGTTCAAGATCGGCATCGGCCCGTCATCGTCGCACACCATGGGGCCGATGACGGCTGCGGTGCGGTTTCTCGACTTGCTGCGGCAGACTGATGGCTCACAGGGCGCGGCAAAGCTGCGGGTGGTTCTGCACGGTTCGCTTGCTTTTACCGGCAAGGGCCACGCCACCGATCGAGCGGTGGCGCTCGGATTGCTCGGCTATCTTCCCGCCGACCTCGACCCAGATGCGGCTGAGCGGCAGCTTGCTGAACTGCACCATACCAAGGTCCTGCGCCCCAAGGGCCTGCCTGCGCTGAGCTTCGATCCTGTTGGCGATATCGTCTTCGACTACGGCCCGGCCCTGCCGGGACATGCCAACGGGTTGGTGCTCCAGGCTTTCGATGTGCAAGGAAAGCTGCTGGTCGGTGAAACCTACTATTCCATCGGCGGTGGCTTTGTCGTCACAGCAGCCGAACGCGAGGCGCCCGCAGCAACGATTGCCAGCGAGGCGGCGGCCTGGCCGTTTCCGTTCGACAGCGCGGCGACGATGTTGCGCATGGCGCGCGAAAGCGGTCTTTCGATTGCCGCCATGAAGCGCGCCAATGAGAGTTCGGGGCGGCCAGCGAGCGACGTCGAAAGCGGCATCGAACGGATATGGGCAGTCATGGATGGCTGCATCGAGCGTGGCCTGGTGCTGGAAGGCGAGTTGCCGGGTGGGCTTCGTGTGCGGCGGCGTGCCAAGAAAATCCGCGATCAGCTCGTAAGTGAGCGCGGCCAAAACAGCTCTCAGCCACATGTCGTCGCCGACTGGCTGAGCGTTTACGCGATGGCGGTCAACGAGGAGAATGCCGCCGGCGGCAAGGTGGTGACAGCACCGACCAATGGCGCTGCCGGCGTTGTGCCGGCGGTGCTGCGCTACTATCTCGACCATTGCACCGGCGCTGATCGTGGCAAGGTCTCGGATTTCCTGCTGACGGCAGCGGCAATCGGTGGGCTGATCAAGCACAATGCTTCGATTTCGGGCGCCGAGGCCGGCTGCCAGGGCGAGGTCGGATCAGCCGCGGCAATGGCTGCCGCCGGATTGTGCGCAGTGCTCGGCGGCACGCCGGAGCAGGTCGAGAATGCCGCCGAGATCGCGCTTGAACATCATCTCGGCATGACCTGCGATCCGGTTGCCGGATTGGTGCAGGTGCCCTGCATCGAGCGCAATGGCATCGGTGCAACCAAGGCGGTCGCGGCGGCGTCGCTTGCGCTTCGCGGCGACGGCACGCATTTCATGCCACTCGACAATTGCATCGAGGCGATGCGCCAGACCGGTGAGGAAATGAGCGCCAAGTTCAAGGAAACCAGCCTCGGCGGCCTTGCCGTCAACCTGCCGGAGTGCTGATCAAGCCACCGCGATCATGACAGTTTTTGGGCTCATAGCCTTCCTTCAGATTCGTGCCGGCAAGTTCTTCGCGATCTCGACGAAATGGCGTAACGACTTGGCGCGGTTGACCCGTCGCCAGACCAGAATTGTCTGGATACGGAAGTTCGGGTGCATGATCGGACGCACCTCGACACTGCGACCGAGGAAGCCGATCAGGCTTTCGGGATAGACGGTGACGCCCAGGCCGGCGGCGACCAATCCCAGAAGTGCAAGCGTGTTCGACGCCTCCAGCTTGATGTTGAGCGGCACGCCCTCGGCTGCAAACATCTCGTTGAGCCGCCAGCGGTAGGCTTCCCATTCGATCATGTCGCCCAAGATCAGGTCGCAGTCGACGAGATCAGCCGGCCTGATCTCGTGCTTGTGCAGCAAGGCATGGTTCTTCGGCGTGACGACATAGAGCGGGTCGTTGGCCAGAAGCAGGCTGTGAAAGTCGCTGTGGTCGAACGGGCCAATCATGTAGCCGATATCGACCTCGTCATGGGCGAGCGCCAGCTTCTGTCCTTGCGTTCGGATGTAACGCAGATTGACCGCGACATGCGGGTAGGCATTGCGGAAACGCAGCACGGCGCTCGGCATCAGCTCGGTGGCAGCGAAGGCCATATAGGCGACACGTAGCGTGCCCGTCTTGCCTTCGGCCACCAAGCGGGCCGCCTTTACCGACTGCGAATAGCTGAACAAAAGACGCGCATTCTCTTCGTAGAAGCTGCGCCCGGCAGGCGTGAGTGAGACTTCGCGCGTGCTGCGCTCGAACAGCGCAAAGCCCAGCATGTGCTCAAGCTTCTGGATCCGCCGGGTCAGCGCCGATTGATCGATATGCAGGCGCTCGGCGCTGCGGCGGAAGTTGAGTTCCTCTGCAACGATAAGGAACGATTGCGTGAGGTCGAGGCCCGCTTCGATGTCCATTTGCTTGCCTCCCAAAGGTTTGGGCACTCTATCGATTGATGCGTGGCGTGCAAGAATAATTGGCAAAAGACCAATTCCGCTCAAGCTGCCCCTGCGGCACTCTGACATCCAGATAACCGCAGGGACCACCCGGCAGGTATCGGAAACCAGGATCAAGTGGCCCTGAGGGCTCAGTCAAAGAGGAAACGCCATGAGCGACATCGACAACAAGGAACTGGACCGGATGCTGAAGCAGGCGTTCGAAGCCTCGAACAAGATCTACCAGGAGCGCGGCTTTCAGCGCCGCGTCGGGTTCGGCAAGCGTCCAGCACTGGTCAGCGTCGACCTCGCCAACGCCTGGACGCGACCGGGAAATCCGTTCACCTGCGACCAGGACGCGATGGACAACGAGATCATCCCTGGCATGCAGCGCCTGCTCAAGGCCTGCCGCGCCAACGGCCATCCGGTGATCCACGTCACCACCGCCTATGAGATCACCGACCGCGACGCAAGCTTCACCGACATGGGCCTGTGGCACTGCAAGATCCCGATCGATGTCGTCAACCTGAAGAACAAGGACCTGTGGGCGATCGACTCTCGCATCGCTCCGATCGAAGGCGAGTATACGCTGCTCAAGAAGCGGGCCAGCTCGTTCCACGGCACCGGCCTTGCCGGCATTCTGCGCGCCGCAGGCGTCGACACCATTCTCGTCACAGGCGTCACAGCCACAGCCTGTGTGCGCACCACCATCTGCGACGGTCTCGCCGACGGCTTCCGCACAATCGCCGTTCGTGAGTGCATCGGTGATCGCGTGCCGGGCGCTGTTGCCTGGAACCTCTACGATATCGACGCCAAGTTCGCCGACGTCCACAGCGTCGACGAGTGTGTCGACTATCTCAACACCGTCAACGCATCGCGCATGGCGGCGGAGTAATCGAACAGGGCGTGTCCTTTGCGGGACACGCCCTTTTGCCAGGGAGGAAAACATGACTCGTATAGGTGTGGATGTCGGCGGTACCAACACCGACCTCGTTCTCGAATGCGCGAAGGGGGTCTTCTACCACAAGGTCCCGACAACTCTTAAGAACCAGTCGATCGGCGTGGTCGAGGGCGTTAGGGGGATTTGCAGTCTGGCCGGCATCGACACGACCGACGTCGATGTCATCGTGCATGGCACCACGACAGCAACCAACATCACCATCGAGCACAACGGCTCGGAAACCGGGATGCTCACGACGCGGGGATTTCGCGACATCCTGCATATCGGCCGGCACAAGCGGCCGTATAATTTCTCGCTGCACTTCACCGTGCCGTGGCAGAGCCAGCCGCTGGTCAAGCGCCGCAACCGCATCGCCATCTCCGAGCGCATCCTGCCGCCCCAAGGCGATGTCGAGACGGTGCTGGACGAGGCTGAGGTGCGTGAGGCGATCAAGCTGTTCAAGAAGCGCGGCATCAATTCGGTCGTCATCGGTTTCATGTTCTCCTTCCTCAACGACGCACATGAGCGTCGCGCCAAGGAGATCGTGCTCGAAGAGATGCCGGACGCCTATGTCACGCTGTCGAGCGAGGTCGCCAACGTGATGCGCGAATACGAGCGCTTCTCGACGGCAGCAATGAACTGCTATGTCGGCCCCAAGACGTCCTATTACCTGCGCGATCTCGAAAGCAAGCTGCGTGAGGCAGGAGTTTTCTCTAAGCTGCGCATCATGCAGTCCAACGGCGGCGTTTCGACCGTCGAATCCTGCGCAACGCGTCCGGTGCGCATCCTGATGTCGGGGCCGGCTGGCGGCGTCATCGGCGGCGCCTCGGAAGGCGAGATGGCTGGCGTCAGCAACATCATCACCGTCGATATCGGCGGCACCTCGGCCGACATCAGCACCATCCCGGACGGCCGCCTCAAGATCATGAACCCGCGCGACACCTACGTCTCGGGACATCCGGTACTGACGCCGATGATCGACCTGGTCACCATCGGTGCCGGCGGCGGTTCTGTCGCCTATATCGACGAGGCGGGCGCTTTCAATGTTGGTCCACGCTCGGCCGGATCGGAACCCGGACCTGCTTGCTACGGCCGGGGGGGCACCGAACCGACCGTTACCGATGCGCAGATCGTGCTTGGCCGGCTCGACCCAGACTTCGTCCTCGGTGGCGATCTCAAGCTTGATCCGGAACTTTCCCGCAAGGCCGTCGAGAAAAAAATCGCCAAGCCGCTCGGCCTGTCGGTCAAGGACGCTGCTCTCGGCATCCTCAAGATCATCAACTCAAACATGGCGCTGGCGATCCGCTCGAATTCGGTGGCACGCGGCGTCGATCCCAGGCAGTTCTCGATCCTGCCCTTTGGCGGTGCGGGTCCGCTGCACGGCGTAGCACTGGCCGAGGCGATCTCGGCGCGCGACGTCATCGTGCCGGTCGCGCCGGGGATCACGGCGGCCGTCGGCCTGCTCAAGACCGACCTGCAGTACGAACACACCGAGGCCGTGATCGTCGAGTTGAACGGTGCGACCGACAGCCAGCTCGACCGCATCAACCGCGCTGCCGCCAGCCTTCGCGACAGGGTCGTTGCCGAGCTCGACGACGACGGCATTCCGCGTGAACGCCACCATGTCGAAGTGGTTGCCGAATGCCGCTACCAGGGCCAGGGCTTCGAACTGAGGGCGACGATGCCCGAAGGTCCGGTTACCCAGGCCAACAAGTCTTCGGTGGTGACAAGCTTTCACGACCAGCACCAGCTCGACTACGGCTACTCCTACCGTGACGCGGAGGTCGAACTCATCACCTTGCGCGCCATCGGCAAGGCTTCGATCGAGCGCATCGGGATTCCGAAGATTAAGCCGACGGACGGCTCAAGCATCGACAGGGCGCTGATGTTCGTGCGCGCCACGACCTTTGATGATGGCTGCACGCTGGACACCCCGCGCTATGACCGCACCAAGCTCTACGCAGGAGACCGCGTCAGCGGGCCGGCGATCCTGGTCCAGCACGATTCAACGACGCTCGTACCGCCCGGCTATGTCGCCGAGACGCTCGAATACGGCAACACGCGCGTTCATCGCGCGGGCATTGCCTGACCAGGGAGGAAACGCACATGAACACCATGGCACAGCCAGTTGCGGAGCGGATGCTTCCTGCCGAGATCGATCCGATCACTCTGCAGGTTATACGCGGCTCCTTCGAGACCATCGCTGAAGAGATGGCGCATGTCCTTTACCGCATGTCCTTTTCCTCAATCATCCGCGAGTCCGAGGACCTGGGCGCGGGCCTTTTCGACGCCGAGTTCAACACGCTGTGCGAGTCGGAATCGACGCCGATGCATATCGGATCTATCCCAGGCTATCTGCGCGGTATCCGCGAGACGCTCGAGGATGGCGAATGGTATGACGGCGACGTCGTCGTCCATAACCATCCCTATCACGGCTCCAGCCACACGCCCGACCTGGCGATCGTCGTGCCGGTCTTCTACCAGGGCAGGCTCGTCGGCTTTGCCGGCAACACCGCGCATCATGTCGACATCGGCGCGGCCACGCCCGGCCTCATTATCGATGTTCCCGACGTCTTCGCCGAGGGCATGCTGTTTGCCGGCACCAAGCTTTATCGCAAGGGCGAACCGAACAATGCGATATGGAACTTCATCCGCAACAACAGCCGGGCTGCGCAGCAGTTGGTGCGCGACATCGAAGCCCAGATCGCCTCGGCCCGCCTTGGCGCAAAGCGCTTTGTCGAACTGATCGAGAAATTCGGTGAAGATATCATCTTCCACGCTGCCAATCAGCTGATGGACTATGCCGAGCGCATGATGCGCCAGCGCATCTCGGACATCCCCGATGGCGAATACATGGCCGAAGGCTGGCTCGACGACGATGGCCGCAATCGCGATCAGCGCCTCAAGGTCAAGGTGACGGTGCGGGTCTACGGAGACGAGCTTGACGTTGACCTGACCGGTTCGGCCGACCAGACGCCTACCGCCTACAACGTGCCCTTCGAGGGCTCGACCAAGGTCGCCGCCTACGCGGCGTTCCGAAAGCTTCTGCTGGACGCCTATACGTCCGACGTCCGGGCTCCGTCCAATGAAGGCTCGTTCCGGCCGATCAACGTGATCGCGCCGCTTGGCTCGATCTTCAATCCCAAGGCGCCGGCCTCGGCCGAAGCGCGTTTCACGCAGTGCAATCGCATGATCGATCTCATCATCCGCGCGCTGGCGCCGGTGATGCCCGAAACGGTGATTGCCGGCAGTTCGGCTTCGATTTCGTTTGCCGCCTATTCCGGCGTGCGGCCGAGCGGCGATTACTGGGTGTTCCTCGAGGTCAACGAGGGCGCCTATGGTGGCCGGCCACGGTCCGACGGCCCCGACAGCATTGATAATCTGATGGCCAACACGCGCAACAATCCGCTCGAGGATCTGGCGATGCACATCCCGATGATCTGCGACCGCTACGAACTTCGTGACGACGTGCCCCCCGGCGCCGGTGAATTCCGCGGCGGAATTGGTGTGGTCAAGGCGCAGCGCGTGCTTTCGCCCGGCTTCATTACCCATGAATCCGAACGCCACAAGGATGCCCCGTGGGGCATCTTCGGCGGTACCGATGGCGCTGTCGGCAAGTGCCTCATCTACAATGCGGGTGCTCCAGGCGATGCCCGCGAGATGCACTCCAAGTTCTCCGGCCTGGCGGTCGAGTCCAACGATGTCATGGCCTATTACAGCCCCAATGGCGGCGGTTACGGATCGCCGCTGAAGCGTCCGGCGCAAAAGGTGCTGGAGGACGTGCTCGACGGCTTTTGCTCGGTGGCCCATGCCCGTGAGATCTACGGCGTCGCGGTCAATATCGAGGACGAGACGATCGACATCGAGGCCACCGAAAAGCTGAGAGCAGCGCTCCGCAGCGCATAGGCAAAGCGCCATCGAAACCGGCTGCAAAGGCCCAAGAAATCTGGTGCAGGCCTAAACCAACTGGCCGCCCAATCTTCAGACGTGGGGAATTAATACAATCAAAAGTGGAGGTTACCGTGACAATTGCAGCCCAAGCGGGCGCGATCGAGCGTGAGCGCAGCACGCTCATCGAAGAATCGATCCTGCCCACGACACTTAGCCAGCGACCGATCAGCATGCTGGGATACGCCTGGATCTGGATCGGCATCGCCGTCATTATCGCGACATTCTCGCTCGGCGCCACTGGCGTCGGCGGTGGCATTCCTTTGTCGACCGTCATCTTGACGATCTTTCTTGCCAACATCGGCATCGGCTTGTTCATGCTGCTCACCGCCGATATCGGCACCGAGCACGGGCTTCCCTTTGCCGTCTATCTGCGCGCGCCCTTCGGTATTCACGGAACGCATTTGCCGGCGATCTCGCGCGGTCTCGTCGCCTCAATGTGGTTCGGCATCCAGACCTATCTTGGAGCTCTGGCGCTGAACGGCATCGGCTCGCATTTCCTCGGCTTCGATAACTGGTTCGTCTGGTATGTCGCCTTCGGCATCGTGCAGGTGGTCAACACAGCTTGCGGCATCAAGTCGATCGAACGCCTGGCAGCGCTCGCGGCCCCTTGCATCATCGCGATCTCGCTATGGATGTATTTTACCCTCGAAGGCATCGCCCAGACCAAGGGCATCAACATCTGGAATTTCCATGCCCAGGGCGAGATGTCGCTGCTGGTGCTGTTCATCGCCAATCTAGGTTTCTGGTCGACCATGGCGATCGACATTCCCAACCTGACCCGCTTCGTCAAGACCGAGCCAGGTTCGAAAACCTTCCTCAAGCGCAACAAGAGCATCTTTGCAGCACAGCTGATCGCCTTGCCGGTCACGCAGGCAATGATAGCCGGCATCGGCGGCGTGTCGTTCATCGCCACTGGCAACTGGAACCCGATCGAAGTCATCCAGGCGCAAAGCCAGGGTTTTGCGCTCATCATGCTGCTGGTGTTGGTGGTGCTCGCCCAGTGGTCGACCAACACGGCCGCCAACCTCATTCCGTCGGCCTTGACGCTGGTCAACCTGTCGCCGCGCCACGTCAACTACAAGGTCGGCGTGGTGCTCGCCGGCATCATCGGCACGCTGTGCTTTCCATGGCTGATCCTTGACAACCTGTTCGTCTTCCTCGGCTATTACGGTGCATTCCTGTCGGCGATCGGCGGCATCATGACGGCCGACTATTACCTGATCCGTCGCCGTCGGGTGAACGTGCCCGACCTCTATCGCATGAACGGGCAGTTCCGCTATTCGGGTGGCATCAACTGGGCGGGCATGATCGCCTGGATTGCCGCCGGCAGCGTCGCGGCCTGGTATTCGAGCTACGCTTTCATCATCGGCTTTCCGCTCGGTCTCGTTCTCTACTACGTTCTGATGAAGATCGTCGTGCTGCCGCGCAATCCGCAGCAGGAAATCGAAAGCGGCTTTGATGATCGCTTCCTAGCCACGTCCGTCGGCAAGAGCTGGGTCTATACCGGCAATGGCGATTTCCAGCGGGCGGGTTCAGCTGAATTAGGTGCTGGCGACGGTCGCGAGGATATGTAGCCGAAAACATCGCCATGCAGACCAGCCATGCCACGGCGGAATAGGCGTGGCATGGCTCTGACTTTGCGGGCCCGTCCTTAGCTCGGGCGTCTAAATGGTGGCCCGGCAGCCTCTATGACTTGCATTGGTCGTATCGTATAGGATATAAGGCATCCACTTATCCTATATCTTACGGCTCCCATATGAAACTGGCCTTTCTCGGTGTTAGCCACTGGCATTCGACGATGCATGCGAAGGCCGCGCTGGCGGCGGGAGCGGAGATCGCCATGGCTTGGGATCCGTCCGCGGAAGCGGTACGGCTCTTTGCCGACAAGTTCGGCTGCGCGGTGGCGTCGAGGCTGGATCAGGCGCTTGCCGGAGCCGATCTCGCTGTTGTCATGGGCGTCCGTTCGAAATAGCCGAACGCGGGCTGGCCGTCATCGAGGCTGGCGTTCCGCTGCTGATCGAAAAGCCGATAGGCATTTCGGCTCGGGCCGCCGATCCGCTTGTCGCCGCCGGCCAGGGCAAAAATGCCTTTGTCGCCGTAGCGCTGCCGCACGGGCTCGGCATGATGGCGGCACTGCGCGACCTCGATACGGCCGGCCGTCTCGGGGCGATCTCGCATTCGCATTTCCGCCTCATCAACGGTCCGCCACAGCGTTATGTCGATGACGGCGTCGGCTGGGTTCTGGATCGCGCCATCGGCGGCGGTGGCGCCCTGCGCAATCTGGGCATCCATGGCATCAACGCCTTCCTGACGCTTGCAGGCGATCAGAAGGTCGATGTCGTTAGCGCCTCGTTCGGTCGCCCGATCCACGGCACCGAGGTCGAGGACTATGCGGCCGTTGTGCTCAGTGCGGCCGATGGCACGCTGGGGCTGGTCGAGGCAGGTTACACCTTCGCCTCGATGAAGCGCGGCATCTTCGAATGGCGCGTCTCGGCGAAGAACGCCACGCTCAGCGACTTCGGCGACCGCATCGCCCTTTCCACGCTCGACGACGAGGGCCAGCGCGACCTGCCGGTTACCCCGCCGGCGCGCCGCTACGACGACGTCATGACTGATACGCTGAAACGGCTAGCCCAGGGACGGCCGCCGGCCGTGTCGCTCGCCGATTGCCGCCGCGCCATGGCAATCATCGACCATTGCTACGAAATTCAGGGAGTCTGACATGCTCAGGGTTGGCATCATTGGCGCGGGCCATTTCGGCGCAGCACATGCGCAGGCGCTGCGCTCGGTTACGGGCGCGACGCTGGTAGCAGCCTGCCGCAACGACGCCGAAGGGCTGAAGTCGTTCACCAACGAATATGGCGGCAGGGGCTACCTCGACTATCGTGACATGCTCGCCGATCCTGAGGTGGACACGGTCGTGGTGGCGCTGCCGCATCACCTGCACACCGACGTCGCCATTGCCTGCGCCGAGGCCGGCAAACACATCATGATCGAAAAGCCGCTGGCGCCGACGGTCGCCGAGTGCCGCAGGATCCTCGCCGCCGCCGACAAGGCCGGCGTGACGCTGATGCCGAGCCACACCATGCGCTTTTCGCTGCCGTTCCTGGCGGCCAAGCGGCTCATCGACAGCGGTGAACTCGGGAGTACCAAAATCTGTGGGGTATCAAGCGGCCATTGCGGTTTCTGACTGGGGGGCGGAATTGTTGCTGGCCAGTCCGGGATACCACTGCTCGAACTTTCTGCGCAGCGTCCCGTCGAGCGCGCGGGTTCGGGTCTGCAGCATGAGATGTGCCCCTTCCTTCGACCATCGCATCTGCTGAAGCTTTGAGAAGCGCTTGCCGACCACGACATTGACGGTCGACTCCACGAACGCCGTCGAAACCCGTTCGCCATAGCGGCGGCGCTCGGCGTAGTTCGGGATCATGCCGGCGTTGTTGGCGATGTAGGTGTTGAATTCTCCCGCCGCCTTCCGGAATGCCTTCATGCTGGGATAATCGGTTTCGACCGCATCGAGATCATCGATGAGCCACTCGATGCAGGGCAGCGCCTGGCGGCGGTTGCCGTTCCACAGATAGCCCTTGATGCGCTTCAACTCGCGGGCGGTGTCTTCGGCTTCGCTTGGATTATGATGCGCCAGCCCCTTGGCGTACTGGCCGAGAACGGTCAGCCGCATGGTGATATGAAACCAGTCGAGCACATGCTCGGCGCATGGAGACATGGCAACCGCCATGTTGCGGACGCTATCGCCACCGTCGGTGAGGAAGGTGATGTCCTGGTTCATCTGAAAGCCTTGCTCGCGCAGCACCTCTCGCAAGCGGCGGCGGGGCTTGTCGTCATGGCTCTGGACCAGGCCGAAATACCGGTTCTTCCGATCTTCCGGAATCGATTTTCCGACCATGACCTCGAAATGGCTCTGCCTGCCGTCGCGGGCGCGGACATATCCACCATCCACACCGACGACGATCGGGCCTTCGGGGATGGGCAACTGCGCCCACATCCGTGGAAAGCCTTCGATGAAGGAGGGGCGCTCGTCGCCGAGCTCCGCTTCGGCGCGTGCGGCTATGCGATGAAGATGGTTGCGGACCGTTTCGGCGTTCAGCGTAGAACCGATCGGCAAGACATCCTTCAGAAGATCGACGGTGACGCCGAAGGAGACCAGCGAGGCCCATTTGGTCTCAAGGTAGAGCAGTTCGGGCGCAACGTGTTCGGAAAACAGCGTCGTCAGCGGGCTGAAGGTCCGGGTCTGACCGGCATCGCAAGCGCAGCGGTGAAGCCGCGGACTGGAAACCGGCACGTCGCCAAATGGCGTTCGGAAGCGGATCGATGTGCTGCCCTTGCTCGTCTGTGCTCGGCCGCATTGTTGGCAACAGCGCCGTTCGGCGGCAAAGGTTGCCGCTTGCGCCGCAACGATGTGCTCCTGCAGGCGGCCAAGCAGATCCTTGGCCTCGGCGAGCGACAATCCGATTGCCTCAAGCTGGTCATGGGGTTTGTCGAATCTCAAAATCTCTTCATCGCAAATGCTGCCGTCCGCTGCGGCGATCCGCAGCTTGATCTCAATCTTCATTGCTTGCCTTTAACCCCGGTTTTGCAGAATGCACGGAGAAGAAGCACGAGCCATGCCTTCAGCTCCCGAGCGGCGATACTCATATGAGCCATTGATACATCAGCCGCCGGTGCTCATCCTGGCGAAAGCCGGTGTTCACGTCCCGCAGAGAAAACCGGCAGGCGAGAAACGGCGCGCGAGACCGGGACCGGTCAATTGCGCGTTCGACCGCCTGACGTGCTTCATCATCATCGAGCATGGCACGGTTGCCATTGAAAACAACCTGCTCGACAAAATCCGCCATGGTTGCCAGGTCATCCATGGTGTCCGGGCCAAGCGCGTCATCACGCCGCGCGAGATACCTGTCCGGGCCGCCACAATCCTCCGGCGGGCAGGCGCCCGCGCCGCCGACGCAGACCGGATAGCGCCCGCGTTCCTTCGCCACTTCCCGGTCTTCGACGCGGACTTCATGCTCCCACCAGTCGCCCATGTCATAGACGTAGGCAAACTTGGCGTTCTTGCGGAACCCAAAGCTGTCGAGCGTCTTGTCAGGCGGTTCAGTGCAAATATCCGACGAACCGTAACGAACCGCGCGTATCCTGAACTCAAAGAGATGCAAGCTCTCCCAGCCCATGGCCACCTGGATTACGCCGTGAAGCTCCCGCAACGAATAGCTCTCCGGAACCAGGACACGTCGCCACACCATCGGGCTCAGACCAAGCAGACGGATTTTGAGCTGGAGGATGGACCCCGTGGACGTCGGCAATGATGGGGATGTGGATGGCATATCCGGTTCGACATTTTCAACGACAAAAGCCTACCCAGCCTTCAGCCCACCGGCTACCAACACCCCACAGATTTTGGTACTCCCCTATTCGAAGGAATGGGCGGCCTAACCCGCGTCCTGCTGCCCGAATGCAACCCGCCGGCGAAAGTCCGGTAGGGCCGCCTTGGCCACGGCATAGACCACCTCCATGCCGAGAAGCGGGTCCATGCCCCTATCGGCTCTATCGGCAAGTTCCTCGAGCACAAGCATGTTCACCGGCGCCTCGTCTCCAGCCAGGTCGATGATGTCAAAATCCGGGAGGATACATTCCTCGCTGAAATGTGGCTGGATCGCTTCTGCAAGCTGCCGATAGCTCTCATCGCCCTGATTGGCCGCGACGGCAACTGCAGTGCCGGCGATCAGGTCGGCGAGCTGCACCGCCGCGTGGTCCGACGACGACACGAATGAAATCGGCTTTGCCATATTCCAGGTCAGTCGGACCCGCTTACCCAACGCTTCCATGTAGACCGGGTCGGGCCGGTTGACCATGACGTCGTAGATGCCCGCGAGCGCGCGAAGCGGCTTGGAGTCGTCACACACCACTTCGAGCAGGGGGTGCCGCTCGGCCCAGTTCCGGAGATGGTCGGTCACGGCACTGATCGTCAGATCAAGGACCCACTTGCCGTTGTCACCCGTCAATTGAAGGTTGCGGGTCTCCCTGGCGATGGTGACATTGTACCCGCGGGCGAAGCGCAGGATCGGACCGAGCAGCATGTTGAAGTGTTGTTCGTCCGGACTACCGAACAGAGCCGGAGCATCGACCGGATCCAGCGATCGCATGAAACGCTCGAACTGCACGGCAAGCTCCTCGGCGCCTTCGCCAGAGGCCACCATTTGCATGTAGAGATAGGTCGCTACGAACCGATGGAGGTTGTGGTGGTAGAACAGCATGTTGTTGCGCTGCAGGACCGGCTCGTAGATATACTCGAAGAACTTCGCGGCAAGGCTCAGACGCTTGTCATAGAGCGTCGCGATGTAACGCCCCTCAATGCGCCCGAGTATCTCGGCCACCATCGCCCGGCCACGCGGCCGTCTCAGCAGCTTCGCAGCCTTCAACTCGCCCATCTGCAAATGATGCCGCGAGCGTAGCTCGCCCACGATAGCGTTGGCCTCATCCAATTCGAGGTCTACGGACGCATAGGCGAAGAAGGGCTGGGCGGCGTCGAGCATGCGGTTCCCAGTGAAACCCGCCTCGTCGCATGAGATCAGTCGTGGGAGGATCGTTGTGGACATGGACTGTTTCTCGGCGCCGGCCGTCGATCTGACCTCGCCGGCCGGTTTGGGGGTTGATACTCAAGGGTTGATAATTGCCACAGACGGCGCTATCTATCAACCTTAGTATCAACCAAGGTGGGCGCTGGCCCGCCGGCCAGCGAGTAACGATGAGCGCGGAGCAGATCTCCCAGGAAACCCAAATTGATCCACTCGTGCGAGCAGTTGCAGAGGCCCGGGCGCGAGACGCCGGCAAGAGCGTGTCTGACTACCTGGCCGACCTGCTGATGATCGCGCCGTCGCCGTCGCTCCCTCATTTGCTCACGGCGGGCGCCGGGCATGCCACTGAGCAATTGGGGGAGGCCTGGCACAGCAGCTTCAGCAAGCACCTGATCGATACGGCCCGCGACATCCGCGACCGAAACGACGCCGATCATTGGTCGAAGCTGGTTGCAGGACCCACGCCATGGGTTGCGTCCGAAGCGACGGCCAGTCCGGCTCTCCGCCTCGTCTTCGTGTTCAACTATCGTATCCAGAGCGCGGCGTTGCTGATGAGCGCTGCGTTCGAAGAGGCAGCCGTTAACGACTTCGATTTCGCCAAGGCACGATCGGTCTCGCGCCGAAGCAGCACATCCCGAACCTGGTACAACAGCATTGTCCACAATGTCGTCGACTGCTCGCGGCAGCTTCGAAACGCGCTCGTTCACGAGTGGAAGCCGACACCTCGAGCTGAACGTCTTGCCATCGATGCCTTCGTCATTCTCAGCGACCTAACGCCTGCTCGCAACGAGCTGCTTCGTCTCTGCCGCTATGACCGGCCGCGAGCCTTCTCGCAGCTTGCCCGGCATGTGGAGCTCGCCGCGGACCAGTTTCGATTGTCCGCCGATCTGCTCGCAGAGGTCGAAGGTGCCTCGCGTCCCCAGGAATTGCCGTCGGAAGCACGCTTCGCTGAGACGACGCGCCTATTGCTCCAGCGTGCAGGGGGAGGGCTCTCGCTCACCGAAGCGGCGAAACTCCTCGGCACAAGCCGGCAGGCGCTCCACAAGCGGGTCAAGTCCGGCTCGGCGCTTGGGATGATGGAGGGTGATGAGCTTGTCCTGCCGAAATTCCAGTTCGTCGAAGAGGATGATCGCACGTCAATCCTCGATGGTTTGGCGAAGGTCATCAAACTATTCGACGCCAGCAGGGCCGGCCGATGGTCCGCCCTGCAGTTCCTCATTGAGCAGGATCCCAGTCTCGCAAGGGCACCGGTCGACGTGCTCAAAACCGGAGAGGTGCAACAGGTCGCCAATGCCGCGGCCGCGTATCTCGATGTGGACGAGGAATAGGCTTGCCCACGTCGTTCGCCCCCACAGCACGCTTCCCGGCGGGCCTGCTCCCGATGGAACTCGACGCGGGCGAGATCATGGTCCGCATTCATCGAAAAGGGCAGGGTGCGGTCTTCTTCGGGCCACCTGCCGGCAGGCCGCCTCAAAACCGTTTCGACGCCCCGGCGGGTGAATATGGGGTCCTCTATGCCGCGCGCAGGCTCGAGGGCGCCTTCGTGGAAACCTTGCTTCGCCGACCCTCCGGACGGATCGTCAGGCGTGACTTCATCGAGGAGCGCCAGTGGACGCCGCTGCGTCTCCTGCGGCCCGTGACTGTCGCGAAAATCATGGATGAGGGTCTGCTGTTTCACGGAGTCGACGCTTCGGTGAGCGCCAGCGACGACTATGCTCCCTCAAGGGCCTTGGCGCTCGATCTCTACAATGACTTTCCCTCCCTCGAGGGGTTGGCCTATCGCTCGAGGCACAACAATGGCGAGATCTGCTACGCGCTGTTCGATCGCGTGCCGTCCTCAGACTTGGTCGAGTTGCCGAGTCACCCGTTCGAAGACAACCGGACGCGCGTCGACGAGTTGGTCCGGCTCCATGGCGTGATCCTGGACACCAGTGCACCGATCTAGCATGGGCCTCCTGCCCGCCTCTCAATAGGGGCGCGGGCACCACGGCGGCGCCGTCTGCGCTCGAAGGGAATACCGCTTCCGAAAAGCCCCACTCAGTGTGCTCGAGTACGGTCCTAAGAAGCCGATGAGGGGAAACACCATGCCGTGCATCAGACGAATGCAGCTGTGCAATGCCTACGGATAGGATGTGAAATGGGTCGCATACGTCCAGATGATGCTGGCGCTCGGGCGAGTCTGGCTAGGCGGGAGTCCACGCCAGGGCCAACGTCCAAACTCAAATTGAAATGCGTCTGGGGTCTAGAGTGAGGGACATGCGATTCAATACTACCGACGTGGCTGCTCTAATTTCAGGCTTCACGGGGCCAGATCTGACCAAAACCCTAGGTGGGATCGAATCTTCAGTACGCGGACTGAGTGCGGCAGAATGCATGCAATTCCTGGAGAGTGCGGGCGCGGGTCGCGACGTGCTCGCAGCCGCAGCAGAAATGAAGAGGCTTGCGGGGCAGATCAACGTCACCATCCATGCCCTTGGCATCCTGCTCTGCCTCCCGCATCTTCTCGAGCCTAACGAAAAGATCGAATATGTGTCGCTTGGAGCAGGCAACACCGGGCGGCGCTTCGATCTTGAGACGAATTTCCGCGTCGCTGAATTCAAGTTTATTCACTGGCGTGGCGGACCGGAAGCAATTCGTCAGAATTCGATATTCAAAGACTATTTCTTGCTAGCCGACTATACGACAGACAAGCGAAAATATCTCTACCTGCTCGGCGTCGAACACGCGTTTGCTTTCCTAAATGGTCGCCGTGCTTTAGATAGCGTACTTAGTCGGAACGAGAAGGTGCGGTCTGTCTTTACGGAGCGGTTTGGCGAAAAGTACCGCACTGTGGGCGCCTATTTCGCTGAGCATGGCGATGCCGTGACAATCGAGGATGTGTCCCCGTGGTTGTCAGAACTGGCCGAAACACTGGTTGATGAAGACCCAACGTTCGACGAGCCGAGCGCATAGGCCACCGGATTGCACATGCTCGCGGTATCGAGCAGCGTTCCGGAAAACGGGCTAACCTACACGCGCCGATAGGCGGCGGTACTCGCGGTCAATGTGCTCGAACAGGGCATATTCTGCATCGGTTAACAGGACCTGGCCATACTCTTCATATTGTGCGCGATCGGCGCGACTGACTAGATCTAGGAGTTCAGGCTGGGCGTAACGCACGCTTTTGCGAACCAGTTCGGTAACCCTGCTCAGCGGGAAATCGCCGCCGTACTCGACTTCCGCGCTTGATGATTGCTGCTTGTCGAACAACGCGCGCCAGGCTCGTTTCACGCGCCGCCAGCGCCGCCCATGTGAACTGATTTCGTCCCAAGCGTTTGCGATGCGATGCCGCAAGCGGGGCGAGGCTGTGCCGGTGCTGACCGAGATATGAACGGTGAGAAAAAGCGCTTCCAGTGGTCGGTAGAGCTCTAGCAGGCGTTCTCGATCCTTCGCGAGCGAGAGCCGCCTCTCCTCCTCGAATCGCGCGCCGGCGACAGCGCAGACATTGAAGTGGAAGCTTGCGATGGCAAGGGTCGTATCGCTCTTCCTTCCGCGATGGCCGGTGGACCGTCTTCGAAGGAAATCGGGCGACGCATCGCCTCCGCGTGAGGCAGCGCTCGTCCTTATAAGCCGGGTTGGCAATCGGCGCGTCGTCACCGCCCTTGACGCGAACGCCGAAGCACTTGGGCTTCGCACCGGCATGCCGGTGGCGAAGGCACAGGCACTCGCGCCGGGGCTGGTCGTCATCGATGCCGATCCACGCGCGGATGCGGAAGGACTGGAGAAGCTGGCGCTCTGGGCCCTGCAACGCATCTCGCCCGTCGTCATGGCCGATCCGCCGGATGGTCTGGTGATCGACACCACGGGCGCCGATCATCTCCATGGCGGCGAGGACGTCATGCTGAGCACGATCGTCCAGCGCTTTGCTGCATCCGGTGTCGAGGCGCGCGCCGCGATCGCCGACACATGGGGCGCGGCGCATGCCGGCGCGCGCTTTGCCGCACGCTCCACCCTGGTCATTCCTCGGGGCGAAACTGCGCCTCTTCTGCGGCGTCTGCCGATCGCGGCGCTGCGGCTGCAACCCGATATTGTCACAGGCCTGCGCACGCTCGGCTTCGATCGTATCGGCGATCTCCTGGATCAACCGCGCGCGCCGCTGGCGCTGCGCTTCGGTCCTGAAATCGGCCGCCGCCTTGATCAGGCGCTTGGCAATGTCGGCGAGCCGATCGAGCCGTTCCGCGAAGCCGAAATCGTCGAGGTCCGGCGCGTCTTCGCTGAGCCGATCGGGGCGGCAGAGACGATTGCCCGCTATACCGCCAGGCTTGTCGAGGCTTTGTGTCAGATCCTGGAAACCAAAGGCCTTGGCGCGCGCCGGCTCGATCTGCTGTTCCATCTCGTCGACAACACGAGGCAAGCCATCCGTGTCGGCACAGCGCAGCCGGTTCGAGACGCAAAACGTCTGACGCGGCTGCTTTGCGAGAAGATCGACACCATCGATCCGGGATTCGGAATTGAGACGATGGAACTGGCAGCGATCCTCGTCGAGCCATTGCGGGATCGGCAGACCATATCCTCGCTGGTCGAGGAACCGCAGGCGGATATTTCGGACCTGATCGATGTCCTTGCGAACCGTGTCGGAGAAAATCGCCTTTGCCGTTTCACGCCCGTCCAAAGCGATGTCCCCGAGCGCTCCGTCGCCTGTGTCCCGCCACTCGCCCCTGAAACGGGCGCGACCTGGGACGGTGACTGGCCGCGGCCGCCGCGCCTGCTGTCCCGGCCGGAACCGATCGAGACCATGGCGCTTCTGCCCGACAATCCGCCGGTGTGGTTTACATGGCGCGGCGTTCGCCGGCGGGTTCGCCGCGCCGACGGACCGAAACGCATTCGGGGAGAATGGTGGAAGCGCGACGCGGAAACCGCGACGGTGCGGGATTATTTCCGGGTCGAGGATGACACCGGCGAGCGCTACTGGCTGTTCCGGTCCGGCGATGGCGAGCGTCCGGAGAGCGGCAGCCAGCGCTGGTTCCTGCACGGGATCTTCGGATGAGCGGGCCGCGCTACGCCGAGCTTCAGGTGACGAGCCATTTTTCGTTCCTGCGCGGTGCGAGCAGTTGCGAGGAACTGTTCGCGACGGCCGCCACGATGGGCGTCGAGGCACTTGCCGTCGTTGATCGAAACAGCCTCGCCGGCGTCGTGCGCGCGCATGAGGCTGCCAAGGCCACCGGACTCCGTCTCGTCGTCGGATGCCGACTTGATCTTGCTGACGGCATGTCGGTGCTCGTCTATCCGACGGACCGCTCAGCCTATGCGCGCCTCTGTCGGCTGCTGTCCCTTGGAAAGGGCAGGGCGGGCAAGGCGAAATGCCATTTGGAATGGTCCGATGTCGTTGCCTACGGCGAAGGACTGATTGCAGTGCTGGTGCCGGACGTTGCCGATGAGACCTGCGCCATGCAGCTGCGCCGGCTGCGGGAGTCCTTTGGCAATCGCGCCTATATAGCGCTGACACTACGCCGGCGCCCCAACGATCAGCTTCGCCTTTGGGAGCTGTCCGACATGGCGACCGCCGTGCGTGTCCCCACGGTCGTGACCAATGACGCGCTCTTTCACGAGCCGGGCCGCCAGGTCCTGCAGGATGTCGTCACCGCGATCCGCCACAACGTCACCATCGACGAGCTCGGACATCGGCGCGAGCGTTTCGCCGATCGCTACCTGAAACCGCCCGAAGAAATGCACCGGCTGTTCGGCCGCTACCCGGAAGCGCTCGCCCGCACGATCGAGATCATGGAGCGCTGCCCGTTCAAGCTCGACGAGCTTGCCTATCAGTATCCCGAAGAGAAGCTCTATCCCGACCTTACCCCTCAGCAGGCGCTCGAAAAGTTGACCTGGGAAGGGGCCGTCGACCGCTATCCGGAAGGACTGCCTTCCAAGGTCCGGCGCAACCTCGAGCACGAATTACGCCTGATCGAGAAGCTCGAATATGCACCCTACTTCCTCACGGTGAACTCGATCGTGCGTTTTGCGCGCTCAAAGGAAATCCTGTGCCAGGGACGCGGCTCGGCCGCCAACTCAGCGGTCTGCTACGTGCTCGGCATCACCTCGATCGATCCGGATCGCAATGACCTGCTGTTCGAACGCTTTGTTTCGGAAGAACGCCGAGAACCGCCCGACATCGACGTCGACTTTGAACACGAAAGGCGCGAGGAAGTCATCCAGTGGGTCTACGAGACCTATGGACGCGACCGCGCCGCGCTTTGTTCGACGGTCATCCGGTATCGCTCCAAAGGGGCCGTTCGCGACGTCGGTAAAGCGCTCGGCCTGCCGGAGGACCTGACCAAGACATTGTCCTCGCAGGTCTGGGGCTGGTCCGAAGGCGTCGAGCAGAAGCATGCCGAAGGGCTGAACCTCAACATGGGCGATCGCCGTCTGAGGCTGGCGCTGGAGCTTGCGCATCAACTCGTCGGAACACCCCGTCACCTATCCCAGCATCCGGGCGGATTCGTTTTGACCCGCGATCGGCTCGATGAGCTCGTACCGATCGAGCCTGCGGCCATGGCCGATCGCCAGGTCGTGGAATGGGACAAAGACGACGTTGATGCCTTGAAGATGATGAAGGTCGACGTGCTGGCGCTCGGCATGCTGTCGTGCATGCGCCGCGGCTTCGATCTTCTCGCCGAACACAAGGACATCCGGCTCGACCTCGCGACGATTCCGGCCGAGGATCCGCGCACCTACGGCATGATCCGCAAGGCCGATACGCTCGGCACCTTCCAGATCGAGAGCCGCGCCCAGATGGCGATGCTGCCGCGCATCAAACCGCGGACCTTCTACGATCTGGTCATCGAGGTCGCGATCGTGCGGCCGGGACCGATCCAGGGTGACATGGTCCACCCCTATCTCAGGCGACGAGAGGGCAAGGAGGATGTCATCTATCCCAAGCCCGAGCTTGAGGCCGTGCTCGGCAAGACGCTCGGCGTGCCGTTGTTTCAGGAGCAGGCGATGCGGGTGGCGATCGAATGCGCCGGGTTTACCGCCGGCGAGGCCGACCAGCTCCGCCGCGCCATGGCAACTTTTAAGCACACGGGCGGCGTCTCGAAATTCGGTGAAAAGCTCGTCCAGGGCATGGTCGATAACGGCTATGATCGGGAATTTGCCGAGCGGACTTTCAAGCAGTTGGAGGGCTTTGGCTCCTATGGCTTTCCCGAAAGCCATGCAGCCAGTTTCGCTCTCATCGCCTATGCGAGCTCCTGGCTCAAATGCTGGCACCCGGACGTGTTCTGTGCGGCACTTTTGAACGCCCAGCCCATGGGCTTCTATGCGCCGGCGCAAATCGTGCGCGACGCGGTTGAGCATGGCGTCGAAATCCGCCCCGTCTGTGTCAATTCAAGCCGTTGGGATTGCACGCTCGAACCCCGGGACGCCGATGATGGCCGGTTCGCCGTTCGCCTCGGCTTGCGTCTGGTCAAGGGACTGGGAAATGCGGAAGCCGCGCGCCTCGTCTCCTGCCGTGCCGAGCAGCCATTCCGCTCGGTCGATGATCTTTGGCGGCGCGCCGCCATTCGCGCCGCGGCCCTCAGTGAGCTTGCCGAGGCCGATGCGTTCCGGCCCTCCATCGGCCTTGCCCGGCGGGAGGCACTTTGGTCGATCAAGGCGCTACGCGACGAACCGTTACCGCTATTCGCCGCGGCGGCAGTCCGGGAAGCCTTGCCGGTCGCCGAGCAGACGGAGCCAACCGTCTCGTTGCGGCCGATGACTGCCGGCAGCGAAGTCGTCGAGGATTACGGTCATGTCGGGCTGACGCTGCGCCAGCATCCCGTTTCCTTTCTGCGGAAGGACCTCGCGGCCCGGCGATTCCTGACCAGCGCCGACGCTGTCGCTTCGCGTGACCGGCGTTGGGTCGATGTCGCCGGCCTGGTCCTCGTCCGGCAGCGGCCGGGTTCGGCGAAGGGTGTCATGTTCATGACCATCGAGGACGAAACCACTGTCGCCAACATCGTCATCTGGGAGAAGGTCTTCAAGCAGTTTCGCCGGACCGTCCTTGGTGCCGGCATGATCGGGATCAAGGGCAGGGTGCAGCGCGAAGGCGAGGTGGTCCATATCGTCGCCCACCAACTCGTTGATCTCTCCGCGGAACTCGCCAGTGTCGGCTCGCGCGACACGAGGTTCCCTTTTCCGCACGGGAGGGGCGACGAGTTCCACCATGGATCGCCAGCCCCGGATTCGAGAGGTCTGCAGAAAGCGTGGGATCTCGCGCACGGCTACGGGCATACCAACCAAATCCAGGTGAAGACGCGGGATTTTCGGTAGGCAAAGCACGATTTCGTAAAAGAAAAATATGCTTCAGCATAAAGCCCGCTCTGATGGGGAACGCAAATGTTGCGAGCAAGGTTGACGTTTTCGGGCAACGCGCAGCCACGTCGAAAAAGTTGAATTCCCGACCCCGCGAATGGCCAGGCGGAAATTCAGGTAAACGAGACTGGGCCGTTGCTGACACCCAATGTCGGCAGCGGAGCGTCGTTGCCTGCGTCGCACGCGGCACGCCATTGGTCGAAGCGGCTTGACTCCGAATATGCGCAGCAATACATATGCATGATGATGCAACAAAGCATATTTCAGATGTTGGCTGACCCTACGCGGTTTCGTATCGTCGAGGCTTTGGCAGGCGGCGAGCGGGCCGTGGGCGACCTGGTTCAGGCCGTCGACATCGATCAGTCCGGCGTTTCGCGGCACCTGCGGATCCTCGACGAAGCCGGCTTCGTCACGATGAGGCCTGACGGGGCGAGGCGCCTTTATTCGCTCCGGCCCGAGCCGTTCCAGGCGATCGACGAATGGGTTCGGAGCTATCGCGAGCTTTGGGAGGGCCGGCTCGATCGGTTTGACGCCGCCTTGGCGCGACGGCGTGGCGCGCTGCAACGCGAGGGGGGAAAGTGATGATAGAGGCCAGCGAGCCGGGCGCAGCTACGATCAGGCTGGAGCGGGTTTACGACGCATCGGTGGACGAGGTCTGGGCGCTATGGGCCACCAGGGAAGGGCTCGAGGCGTGGTTCGCGCCCGAGGGCATGCGCTTCGAGTTATTGACTCTCGATCTGCGAGTCGGTGGTGCCTTCGAACACGTGATGACGGCGGTGGGCGCCGAGCAGGTCGCCTATTTTGCGAACCGGAACAGATCGTCAACGGCGCGGGTGAGCGGTCGGTTCGTCGAGATCGTGCCTCACCGGCGCCTGCGAATCCGCTTCGACATCGACTTCGTCCCGGGCGTCCAGGCCTATCCCTACGACATGATGGTCGAGCTTCACCCCGAGGCCGGGCGAGTCCGGATGGTGCTGACGGCCGATCGCCACCCGGACCCCGAGATGACACGCGGCGCAATCGCCGGACTGACCAGCCAGCTGCAACGGTTTGACTTAGCCATAAAAGCACGAGTAGCAAAGGAGCAACGACCGTAATGCGACCTCTTCTCTATTCCATCAACGTCACGCTCGATGGCTGCGTCGACCACAGGGCCATACCCACGGACGAGGCGCTGCAGCAAGAACAACTGCGTGCAACACATCAGCACGCCACCGAGAGTATCGGCCGGGCCGATGCTCTGCTCTTTGGCCGCGTCACCTACCAGATGATGGAAGAGGCGTGGAGGCATGAGACGCGGACCATCACGCCGCCTGACTGGACCGAGCCTTTCGCGCGCACCATCGACGCAATGAAGAAATACGTCGTTTCAAACACACTCGAGCGGGTCGATTGGAACGCGGAACGGGTTAGCGGTAACCTCGGCGAGGCGGTCCGGAAGCTCAAGCAGCAGCCGGGCAGGGCGCTGTTCACGGGCGGCGTAAAGCTGCCGATGGCGCTGGCGGAGCTGGGCCTGATCGACGAGTATGAATTCGTGGTACAGCCCAGGCTTGCCGGTCATGGGCCCACCTTGTTCGCCGGGCTCTCCAAATATATCGAGTTGAAGCTCGTCGACCGGCAAGAGCTCAGCTCAGGCGCTGTAGCGCTGCGCTACGAGCCGAGAAGGTAACGCGTGAGCCCGCCCCCTACATGGCCGGCCTGATCCCAGTTGTCCTAGTAGATAGCGTGCCGCGCTTTGCGCCGCGTCCCGAACTGGTAGGCGCGACGTTGGGCCTTGCTCGGCATCCTCTGAATTGCCCGAGGCTAGATGGTTGTTTCAGCGGAATGATTGCCAGATGCAAACCGGCAGCGAATGACCCCTGCCGATTGTCAGATTGATCCCGACGCTCATGAGGGGCGAAGGTTATCGAGTAGGCCGGCAATATCGACATTAAGCCTTCCAGCGATCCGGTACTCCCTTGCTTGACCTCGGCCCATTGAGTTTTTTGTCCAGGATCCTTCGATGAGTCCCCTTCTTCCAAGGGCGCCAAGAACCTCATCGGCAGCACCGCGCGTCATCCCGGTGACAGCGACAATATTGGAAATCGTTATCGGCTCGCCCTTGCAGTGCAGGTCTAGGATAACCGTTACCATCGCGTATTGCCGTAGTCGTGCGCCTGGCGTCTCGCCGGCCAGCGGGAATCCAACGACCTGATGCAGCATCACATCGTGAATAAGCTGGAAGCCAAGCTTCGCCCTTGCCTCGGAACTACCCGTTGTCATTATCCGGTTTCGAAGCCATCGCTCGCGGTGCGCCCCCGCTCTGCGATGCTCATTGACCCCTTGGTGATCGGGGAGTTCGAAACCGTACCAGACGGCCCCATGGCCTTTAGCTCGGTGAGCCTGTTGTATACGCCACAGGCTCCCCGACCATAAGGTCAAGGAGGTTGGAATCATCCCGGTTGATTCCATACCGCTGGTAAGGGTTTCGACGCCCTTGAGGCAGTGCGTCGCTGCCTCAACTGAATCCATACCGAAAACGAACGGATTTGTCGCGGTCTCTTCGCGTTTTAGACGAAGGAAGGCGTCCGGACCGGAGAAAGGTCGATGCTGGGTGGCCAGAGGCGAGGTCGAGGCGGTGCGGCAGGCTCGACCGTGTTTGCTGCGGGCGCTTTCGTCCGCTTTTTGCTTGGGGCAGTCGCGTTCGCGCGACCGCGCCTCAGTCGCCGGCAGCAGGACGGCCTTCGGCAATGAGCCGCAGAAGCTCAGCCCTGGGTACGGAACTGTTGCTGACGTAAGCGGCAACGATCTCCGTGGTCAGGCCGATCAAATTGGCTGTCGGCTTTTGATGGTGGCGACATCGTCGGTACAGGAAGAACCGGTCCTCGCAAAGACCTTGATGATAGCGGCATGCATCAGCCGGCGCTGTCTGCGGCATGAATCCGCGACGGTTCGTGCTGGAAATGCGGCTCAGGCGCAAAGACCACCCCCGCTCTTATCGGCTTATTTCCCTTGTTCCAGCCCGGACCTTGTCGATCAACCCGCGAGGGGTCGGACTACGCAAGCGTGCCGCCGCTTATGGCTTCGCCAACGCGGTGATCGCGGTCCAGGCCGGAACCGACGGGCGCCTGTCGAGCGGGGAATGGTCCCCGCAGCTACGGGAGTCACACCATGTCGCAAGAACTCAGCCTCGCTCAGAACCACGCCTGGAACCTCGCGCGCACCCTGATGACGCCGGTCATCCTCTTCAAGGTCGATGAAGACGCATACGGCGTTCTTCCTGCCGACGACCTCGATGACGACGAGGTCAACGCCCTCTACTTTTACGACCCCTACACGGGTGGCCAGCCGGTTCATTGAACCGTCTCTTGCCCGGCGTGCCGCTTGCGAGCGGCAGGCCGCAAGGTAAGCTGCGCCGCGGCAGGAGCCGCGCCCTTGCCCCCTTTGCTCTTCGCGCCGGTCGCTAAGGTGTTCCGCGAAGTGTGCGGAGAAGATAAACTGAATGAAAGGTCGGCCGAAAGGCCGCTGGGAGAAAAGAATGGAAAAAGCGGATATCGAAGAGCTGCGAGGCAGGGTGGGTTGTGCGGCCGTGCTGGAGACCGGAGGGTTCGCGATCGACTTGAAGGAAAGCACGCGCAAGGCGGTGAAGTATCGCCGTGGCGATGACATCATCATCGTTATCCACGATGGCAAGGGCTGGTTTGATCCGCTCTCCGACGCCAAGGGTGATGTCTATTCGCTCGTTCAGCATCTGGACGGCGGCGATTTTCTGGAAGCGTTTGTGCAAGTCGCGTCCCTGGTCGGCTTCGAGCCCCGCGAGCCAGAATGGAAACGACAGTCGCGCGAGGCGGAACCTGACCAATCCATACCGGATCGTTGGGGTGCCCGGCGCAAGCCCTGGCGCGGGTCGGCAACCTGGCGATATCTGCGCGACGACCGGCACATTCCCGAACAGGTCCTCCGGGCAGCCATCGCCCAGGACCTTCTGCGGGAAGGGCCGCGTGGGAGCATGTGGGCCGCTCATCAGGGTGCCGATGGCGTGGTCACCGGTTGGGAGGAACGTGGTCCCGAATGGCGCGGCTTTGCAACCGGCGGCAGCAAGGTCTTGTTCCGCTTCGGGTTCAAGGGCGCCGCTCGCATCTGCGTAACCGAAGCCGCCATCGATGCCATGAGCCTTGGCGCGATCGAGAAGGCCCGGCGCGATACGCTTTATGTCAGCACTGGCGGCGGCTGGTCGCCGGCCACCGACGGCGCCATTCGCATGTTGGGGGAACGGCCCGATGTCCGCTTCGTCGCCGCGACCGATGCGAACACGCAGGGCGAAGCGTTCGTGGCGCGGTTGCGTGAGCTTGCCGGTGAACTCTCCTGCGACTTCGAACGTCTGAAGCCGCGTGCGGAGGACTGGAATGCGATGCTGAAGGAGGGGGCAATCGCCTGATCGGGCAGACCGGCACCTCCAGCGCTCATGATGCGCGATCGAGGATCGCTGGCCCGACCTTCGCCGTCGTCATCTCGATCCGCAATGGCGCGCCAAGTCTTGACGCGGCCTCCAGCTTCGCAGCTTCCACATCGGCCGACTTAGCTCTGGCGTGTAGATCTCCAAGATGATCTCGCCGGTAGCGACGAGGATTGGGGCGAAGACGAGTGCGCGGCTCATCGGCGGATCAGCCCGGGCATGCGGCCGAATTGGGGAGGAAGAAGAAGGAAATAAAACGAATGAAACCCGGCTGCCGCATACCCGCCAGCCGCGTCAAGTGTGAAGCTTCGCCCGGCTCCGCCGGCACTTGACCCGGCCGGACGGAGAGGCGGCCGCTGGGGAGGGGTCAGGAAGGGCTGAAGATGATGGTGATCCCCGAGGATGCGTCGCGCTCCAGTCCGACGAGGCTGAAGGAGCCCGCCAATGAACCCCTCTTCTCCTATCCGCAAAGTCTACCAGGGTATTGCCGACCGCCGGCAGATGTTCCGCATGTTCGATCGCCACACGCAGCGCCCCAATCGTTTCGAGGATGCCGATGCCGGCCTCTATCGCGGGGAGTGGTTCGAGCTTACCGAGATCGAGCATGATTACATGTTCAACATCCTGCCGCCGCTCTTCATGAACGGCGAGATGTTCGCCATGCGGGAATTCCTGACGGGCTGCATCACCAGCGTCTTCTTCACCCTGAAGATCGACGACCGGATGCGGTTCTTCCACGCCTATTGCGACCTTGCCGACAAGGGTTCGCCCGCACACATGCGCGCCGCCATTGTCGAGCGGGAAAGCCGTCCAGTCCGTGCAATGACCCGCGAAGAGCGGATCGAGCATATCTGGAGTTCAAGCCACGACGAATACCGCGGCTATGCCGATTGGCGCTTTCCGCAGGCGCAGCGCGGGCGGCGAACGGTCCTGTTCTTCGGTCGCGACCGAAGCCGCGAGGTCAAGCTGCTCGACGACCTCACGGATGCGGAGATCGCAGCCAAGCTGCCGGTGCATCTGCGCTACCTCCCCGACGCAATCGCGGCATGAGGGGAGGAGGCGATGTTCACCTTTTCCGTGACGGATGTCCGCGTCGTGATGATGCGCGGGCGGCTCGACGCCTACGTCAACGGCGGCTTCCGCAATCCTCATTATGGGCTTTATCCCGGCCGTGATGAAAAGCCCGGTGTCTGGCTGGTCGGCGACGAGGGCGTCTACATCCTCTCCAACGGCAAGCTCGCGGAAGGGCAGCGTCCGTTCGTCGTCTATGCCGAAGAGTGCAACCCGAAGACCAACCCCGATTACTGGCACTACAAGCGTCAGCATTTCGGCGGGGATGACGGAATCGAGTTTCTCGATGGCTTCATGCTCGTGAAGCTGATCGCGGCCAGGCCCGGCTGCACGCATCTGAAGATCGTCTTGCAGCCGAACTCGATGCAGCTCCTCGCAGTCCAGCAGGACTAGCATTTCCGCGATGGGCGCCGTCTGGCGGCCGCTCGCACCCCAATCCCGAACATCCGCACATGTCGAGCCTGCTGGAGGACACCAGCGGAGCGGCGAAGTGCGCCTTCAGCTAGGAGAAACAACATGTCGCACGACGACCCTTTCACCATCGATCTTTTCGGCAATACAGCCCTTTCGTCCGGTCTCGGTCTTGGCGTGATGGCCTTTGCCGGCAACTTTGAACCCGACGACGATCCCGACCCATCGTCCCCGGCGCCGGCGATGCCGATCGCAGCTGCCGCCCGCGCACCCTCCAAGCCCGTCCGGGAACGTGGTTCGAACTTCTATCTCACCGACGACCGAGGTCTCGCGCAGGGCTGGAAGGAGCGCGCCCGCGACAACGTTGCTGCGATCCGGCTCGCGGCGAAAATCGACGCGGATGAGCGCCCGGCGACCGCTGAAGAACAAGCGCAACTGATCCGTTTCACAGGTTTCGGTGCGTCCGATCTAGCCAATGGCGTCTTTCGCCGGCCTGGCGAGATCGATTTCCGCAAGGGCTGGGATGAAATTAGCATCGATCTGGAGGATGCCGTCGGCGAGAGCGATTATGCTTCCCTCGCACGCTGCACCCAGTACGCCCATTTTACGCCGGAGTTCATCGTCCGGGCGATCTGGTCGGGTCTCAAGCGCATGGGATGGCGCGGCGGGCGTGTACTGGAGCCAGGCATTGGCACGGGGCTGTTTGCAGCGCTCATGCCGGAAGGCCTGCGCGACGTCTCCCATGTCACCGGCATCGAGCTCGATCCGGTCACGGCGCGCATCGCCCGGCTGTTGCAGCCGCAGGCGCGCATCGTCACCGCCGATTTCGCCCGCACGGAATTGCCATCGAGCTTCGATCTCGCCATCGGAAATCCGCCCTTTTCCGACCGAACGGTCCGTTCCGACCGGGCCTATCGATCGCTGTCCTTGCGCCTGCACGACTACTTCATCGCGCGGTCGATCGACCTGTTGAAGCCGGGCGGCTTCGCGGCCTTCGTCACCAGCTCGGGCACGATGGACAAGGCCGACCGCAGCGCGCGTAAGCATATCGCGAAGTCGTCGGACCTGATCGCTGCGGTCCGGCTGCCCGAGGGAAGTTTCCGCGCGGACGCCGGGACGGATGTCGTTGTCGACATCCTGTTTTTCCGCAAGCGCAAGTCGGGCGAGCCGGAAGGCGACCAGTCCTGGCTTGACACCGAGGAGGTCCGGCCGGCCACAGCCGATGAGGGCGCGATCCGTGTCAACCGCTGGTTGGCGCGCCACCCGGATTTTGTGCTCGGCACGCATGCGCTGACCTCTGGTCCCTTCGGCGAGACCTACACATGCGTGCCCCGCGACGGCGAGAATCTTCATGCGGCCTTGTCGGTCGCCGTCAATCTCCTTCCGGAAGACCGCTATGACGGCGAACCCTCGGAAATCGATCCTGATCTGGATGGAGCGGGCAATCAGACCGGCGTCGATCTGCCCAATGGCCGGCATGTGCGTGAAGGGAGCTTCTTCTTCGACAACGCACGCGGCCTGATGCAAATCATCGACGGCGAGCCGGTTGCGATCAAGGCGCGCAAGGGCCGGGGCGGCGACGGCATTCCCGAAAAGCACGTCCGCATCATCCGCAAGCTTATCCCGGTCCGCGATGCGGTGCGCGAGGTGCTGAAAGCCCAGGAACTGGACCAGCCCTGTCAAGGTATTCAGTTCAGGCTGCGCATTGCCTGGTCGAGTTTCGTTCGTGACTTCGGACCGATCAACCACACCACCGTCTCGATCAGCGAGGACGTGGAGACCGGCGAGACGCGCGAAAGCCATCGGCGTCCCAATCTCCAGCCCTTCCTCGACGACCCCGATTGCTGGCTGGTCGCCTCGATCGAGGACTACGATCTCGAAAACGACACGGCCAGACCCGGACCGATTTTCACGGAGCGCGTTATCTCTCCGCCGGCGCCGCCGGTGATTTCCAGCGCGGCCGACGCGCTCGCCGTCGTTCTCAATGAACGGGGCCGGGTCGATGTCGATCATATCGCCGAGCTGCTGCACTGTGATCCGCAGGACGTTGTCTCCGAGCTTGGCAGCGCGATCTTCCAGGACCCCGCCGACGGCTCGTGGCAGATGGCTGATGCCTATCTGTCAGGCCATGTCCGCGACAAGCTGAAGGTCGCGGAAGCCGCTGCCCTTCTCGATCCAGTCTACGAGCGCAACGTCACGGCCCTGCAGGGCGTGCAGCCGGTCGATCTTCGCCCGTCCGACATCACCGCGCGTCTCGGCGCGCCGTGGATCCCCGCCCTCGATGTAGTGGCCTTCGTCAAGGAGACAATGAACGTCGACATCAAGATCCATCATATGCCGGAACTGGCTTCCTGGACTGTCGATGCGCGCCAGCTTGGTTATCTCGCCGTCGGCACATCGGAATGGGGGACCGGCCGCCGGCATGCAGGTGAGCTGCTGACTGATGCGCTTAACAGTCGCGTGCCGCAGATCTTCGACACGATCAAGGACGGCGACAGCGAACGGCGCGTGCTCAACGTCGTTGATACCGAGGCAGCCAAGGAGAAGCTCCACAAGATCAAGGAGGCCTTCCAGCGCTGGATCTGGTCCGATCCCGACCGCACCGACCGGTTGGCCCGTGTTTACAATGACCGCTTCAACAACATCGCGCCACGAGCGTTCGACGGTTCCCATCTGAAGCTTCCAGGCGCCTCGGGCGCCTTTTCTCTTTATGGGCATCAGATGTGTGGAATCTGGCGCATCGTGTCGGCCGGTTCGACCTATCTCGCCCACGCCGTCGGTGCCGGTAAGACGATGACGATGGCGGCCGCCATCATGGAGCAGCGCCGTCTCGGCCTGATCGCCAAGGCTATGCTCACCGTGCCCGGCCACTGCCTGGCGCAGGTGGCGCGCGAGTTCCTGGCGCTCTATCCGACCGCGAGGATCCTGGTCGCCGACGACACCAACTTCACCAAGGACAAGCGTGCGCGCTTCTTGTCGCGGGCGGCAACCGCGACCTGGGACGCGATCATCATCACGCATTCCGCCTTCAAGTTCATCGGCGTCCCGTCTGCCTTCGAACAGCAGATGATCCATGACGAGCTGGAGCTCTACGAAACGCTCCTGACCAAGGTCGAAGGTGATGACCGTGTCTCGCGCAAACGCCTCGAGCGCCTGAAGGAGGGCCTGCAGGAGCGGCTCGAAGCACTCTCCACCCGCAAGGACGATCTTCTCACCATTGCCGAGATCGGCGTGGACCAGATCATCGTCGATGAGGCGCAGGAATTCCGCAAGCTCTCCTTCGCCACCAATATGTCGACGCTCAAGGGGGTCGATCCGAACGGCTCGCAGCGCGCATGGGACCTTTATGTGAAGTCCCGCTTCATCGAAACCAGGAACCCGGGTCGGGCGCTCGTCCTTGCCTCCGGAACCGCGATTACCAACACCCTTGGAGAGATGTTCTCTGTCCAGCGGCTGATGGATCACGCTGCGCTGATGGAACGCGGACTGCACGAGTTCGATGCCTGGGCGAGCACCTTTGGCGATACGACCACGGAATTGGAGCTTCAGCCATCCGGCAAATACAAGCCGGTTTCGCGCTTTGCCAGCTTCGTCAACGTCCCCGAGCTGATCGCCATGTTCCGCTCTTTCGCTGACGTGGTGATGCCGGAGGATCTGCGCCAATTCGTGAAGGTGCCGGCGATCTCCACGGGCAAGCGCCAGATCATCACATCTAAGCCGACGCAGGCCTTCAAACACTACCAGATGGTCCTGGCCGCGCGTATCGCGGAAATCGAGAAGCGTGACCGGCCTCCTGAACCCGGCGATGACATCCTGCTCTCGGTGATCACTGATGGTCGCCATGCTGCGATCGACCTGCGTCTGGTCGACGCCGACAATGACAATGAGGCGGACAACAAGCTCAATGCCCTCATCTCGAACGCATTCGATATTTGGAGGGCGACGGCCGGCAACGCCTATGTTCGCCATGACGGCAAGCCTTTCGAACTGCCGGGCGCCGCGCAGATGATCTTCAGCGATCTCGGCACGATCAGCGTCGAGAAGAGCAGGGGTTTTTCCGCCTATCGCTGGATCCGTGACGAACTCATCCGCATGGGCGTGCCAGCCGGCGAGATTGCTTTCATGCAGGACTATAAAAAGTCGGAGGCCAAGCAGCGTCTGTTCGGCGACGTGCGCGCCGGCAAGGTCCGCTTCCTGATCGGCAGTTCCGAGACGATGGGCACCGGCGTCAATGCGCAACTGAGGCTCAAGGCGCTCCACCATCTCGACGTGCCCTGGCTCCCGTCGCAGATCGAGCAACGCGAGGGTCGCATCGTCCGTCAGGGCAACCAGCACGACGAGGTCGATATCTTCGCTTACGCTACCGAAGGTTCGCTCGACGCCACCATGTGGCAGAACAACGAGCGCAAGGCCCGCTTCATCGCCGCGGCGCTCTCCGGTGATACCTCCGTGCGGCGTCTCGAAGATCTCGGTGAGGGCCAGGCCAACCAGTTCGCCATAGCCAAGGCCATCGCGTCCGGCGATCAGCGCTTGATGCAGAAGGCTGGGCTTGAAGCCGACATCGCCCGGCTGGAGCGGCTGCGCGCCGCTCATATCGACGATCAGCACTCCGTTCGCCGGCAGCTTCGCGACGCCGAGCGCGATATCGAGCTCTGCACGCGGCGGATTACTGAAATCGGCCAGGATATCGAGATTTTGGTTCCGACCGCCGGGGAGGCATTCACCATGACGGTGGTCGGCAAAGTCTACACCGAACGCAAGGAGGCAGGTCGCGCACTCATGAAGGAGATCCTGACCCTGGTGCAGCTTCAGCATGAAGGCGAGAGCATCATCGGCTCTGTCGGCGGTTTCGATCTCGAATATGACGGCCAGCGCTTCGGCAAGGACGGCTATCGTTATACCACCATGCTGATGCGCACCGGCGCCGATACCGAAATCGAACTTGCCATGACGGTCACGCCGCTCGGAGCGATTTCGCGACTCGAACACTCGCTCGACGATTTCGAGGGCGAACGCGAGCGGTATCGCCAGCGTCTCGCTGATGCCCGCCGCAGGCTCGCATCGTACCAGTCGAGGGACAATGGTGCCGAGTTTGCCTTCGCCGGCGAACTGGCCGACAAGCGGCGGCAGCTTGGCAAGATAGAGGCGGCCCTGTCGGCGGATGTGGAAACATCTGCTGAACCTTTGCAGGATGCCGCATAGTCGATTCACTCCCCTCAGTCCCTCCGTGAAATGGCCGAGTGGCAGATATCCGGCTCTCGCATGTCGCAGCGGGGATGTTCTTTGAGAGGAGGAGGAGGGAAAAAGAAAAAGGAGGATGAGGAATCCGCTCGCAGATCGGTCGGACCGCTGACGCTTGCGCTCAACCGCGCCGGCTCGCGATCCCGGCCGCGTCGGCCTTCGCAAGGCTGTTAGCCCCGCTTGTCCTGCCGGGCAGGGATGCTCGGCCGCAGTTGCACCGGTCCGTCCGCTCCGCGGGCCAGGGGGTGTCTTCGGGAAGAAGACGAAGAAGGACGCAGCGATTGGCTGTGTCCGGCAACCCCGTGAGGAGCATTTCCATGGAACTGAAGTTTGTCGATCCGCGCGCGCTGAAGGGAAACCCCGACAAGGCGCGTCGTTCCAAGTCCAGTCCGCAGGCTGACGCATTGCTGCTGGCGACGATCCGCGCCGTCGGTATCGTGCAGCCGCCTGTCGTTGCACCGGAATCCGATGGTGGCAACGGCTTCGTCATCGATGCCGGCCATCGCCGCGTCAAGCAGGCCATCGCCGCAGGCCTTGAAGAGATCGCCGTGCTGGTGATCGAGCGTGCCGAGGATGGCGGCGCAATGCGCTCGCTCGCAGAAACGCTGGCGCATGAGCAGCTCAATCCCGTCGATCAGTGGCGGGCGATCGAGCGCCTGGTCGCGCTCGGCTGGACCGAGGAAGCGATCGCTGTCGCCTTGGCCTTGCCGGTTCGCCAGATCCGCAAGCTGCGTCTGCTCGCCAATGTCCTACCGGCGATGCTCGACCAGATGGCCAAAGGCGACATGCCCAATGAGAGCCAGCTGCGCACCATCGCGTCGGCCTCGCTCGACGACCAGAAGGAGGTCTGGAAGAAGCATAAGCCCTCGAAGGCCGACCCGCAGGTCTCCTGGTGGAGTGTCGCGCAAGGCCTACAGAAGACCCGCATGTATGCCCGCGATGCGAGCTTCGGCGAGGATCTCGCCCAGGCCTACGGCATTGCCTGGGTCGAGGACCTGTTTGCACCGGCCGATCAGGACAGCCGCTACACGACCGACGTCGAGGCATTCCTGGGCGCGCAGCAGGAGTGGATGACGCAGAACCTGCCCAAGAAGGGGGTCATCACCGAGACCAACAACTGGGGCCAGCCGGAACTGCCGAAGAAGGCGGAGCGCGTCTATGGCAAGCCGGGCAAGTCCGACCATACGGCCCTGTACCTAGACCGCGAGGGGAAGGTTCAGACGGTGCACTTCCGCATGGCGGAGGCGAAGAAGCCGAAGAAGGGCGAACAGCCGGCGGGCGAGGGTGACGATACTGCGATCGTCGTGAAGACCCGCCCCGATGTCACCCGCAAGGGCATCGAAATGATCGGTGATCTGCGCACCGATGCTCTGCATGAAGCGCTGTCGCGGGCTCCGATCGAGGACGACACGTTGATGGCGTTGTTGGTCCTGGCGTTCGCGGGACAGAACGTGACGGTGGCGTCCGGCACGCGCGACATCTCCTACTACGGGGCGGCCGGCCTTGGCGAACATGCCGCGCGCCTGTTCGACGAGGAGGGCAAGCTCGACTTCGACATGGAAACGCTTCGGGTTGCCGTGCGCTCGCTGCTGATCGACGTCTTGTCGTGCAGGGAAAACCGTTCGGACAGTGGCATCGTTTCCCGCGTTGCTGGCGATGTGATCGGCGCCGACGGCTTCCTGCCGAACATGGGCACGGAGGAGTTCCTCTCCTGCCTGTCGCGACCGGCGCTGGAGGCGTCGTGCGCCGACACGTCGGTTCTTCCCCGGCAGAAGATCAAGGACACCCGCGCGGCCCTGGTCGAGCACTTCAAGGAAGGTCGCTTCGTCCATCCGTCGGCGCTGTTCGGTCCCGACCAGACCAAGCTCGCGTCGTGGCTGAAGAAAAACGAGCGCGTCGAGCAGCCTGAAGATGACGGCACGCCGGAAGGCGAGGACGAGCTCGACGGCGATGCGGTCGTCGAGCCGGCGCATGACTATGTCGATGAAGATCAGGCTGCGGCCGACCAGGACCTCACCGACGAGCAGCGCGAGGCCTACAAGGTGGCCGCCGAGTAAGCGTCACACCCTCTCTTCCGAACGACCATCCCGCCGCCGGTGCATCACCGGCGGCGGTTCTGTTTTCCACTCAACACCACGGAGAAACCATGTCCGCTCAGTTGATCTACGACCTCGTGCCCCTGGGCTCGACCCTGACATATTCCGACCGCTCCCCGCGCCCGCCGGAACGCCACCGCAAGAAGCTTGCCGCCTGGGAGACCCGCAACTCGGGCGGTCGCCTGATCCGCAAACAGGCCGGAGTACGTGTCGGCAACATTACGATCCCTGCCTCCATCACCCTCCACGAGGGGGACTATGGCAGCCAGGGGACGATTGTCCTGCGCGTCCACCGGACGTTTTCGGTGAACAGCGACCTCAAGTTCGCGGTCAAGGAACGGCCCGCGATCGGCTCGGTTCTCGTCCTCGATCGGGCCGGCGACGATGCCGAGCTTGTCCATCTTGCCGCCGATCGCACCGCCGCCGCGGAATGGCTGACCCGCCACGGTTATCCAAATGCCGTGCTGCAGGAAATCACGGCCGATACGGAAGCGGCGGACAGTGTCGAGGGGAGGGCAGCGGCATGAGCGCACCTGCTTTCGAAACCGATGTCATCGAAGCCCCCGGTTTTCCGTGGGTTTCTTTTGGCAAAAGTGCAGATGGCCTGCCCGTTGCACTCGTCGACGAGCACGCCTTCGCCATGGCCCCCGCCCGAGACGGGCGCCATTTCCTTGTAATCGGGTGGCGTATCCGGCGGCCCATGGCCGACTGGACGCGGAGCGACTTCTACGGTCATGGCGGCGACCTTGCCGATGAGAACGCCTTCCGGACAAAGGTTCTGGAAAACGCCGAACACCAGCGCGAGAAGATCGCCCTCGGCCGACGCGAGGAGCGATCCACGGCGAGTACACCATGGGGTCCGTCACAGGGGGCGACCGTGTATGCTGACGGCATTGTCTTCCACTCGACGGCTGGCCATGGCGGCTTCCTTCTTTCGCCCGACCGCAACCGCAAGGTTCATCCGTCGATCCGCGTCGCCGGCGGGGCCTATGAGGAGGATGAGGCCTGGGCGATCGTCGCCTTCAGCTTTCCGCATTTGTTCACCGCTTTCGAGCGCCGGGCTGCGGAAAAGACGATGAAGGACAGCTTCCCGGATGCGTGGGAGGCGATCACCGGCAATGTGCTTGGTGCGGGTGAATCCTGGACGAAGGACGAACGTGCATTCTTCGCGCAGCACCGCGACGACTGGATCGTCATCTGGGCGATCATCTGCGACCACCAACCCGGCTTCACCGAAGTAATCGCCACCCCCGGCGGTAAACGCGGGCCGGGTAGCGAGGAACGCCGGTTCCTCGTTCCTTCGGTTGAATATCGTGTCGGCCGCTTCGGCTTCATCATCGATCCGGAGCGACACGCCGTCTATGGCGGGCCTTCGAGCTTTGTCGGCTGGCAGGGGAGACCAGCGTAATGGTCGCGCGAGGTCGCCGAGCGCGGCTCTTTCGCATGGAGGAAGCTCGCCGGCAAATCCAGCGTCAGCTGGACATGATCGACCGGCAGATCACGCGGCGCATGGCAGCGCTGATCCCGCAACTGCATCCGCGCCAGACCACGTATCGGCGCGGGAAGTCACCAGACCCTGGCGCATTCCTCGAACGGTATCGTGCCAATCTGGCTGCGATCACGGCGGAACGTCAGCCGGAAATCGACGCCTTGACCCGTAAACTGGCACGCCAGGAAAGCACTATCACGGCATTGCGGGCGCAGCTCGACCCGGAAGAACTGTGTGCGTGACGCGGATGTCGTTCTCGCCGCGGTACGACATTCATTCGTGGCGATGATGCTGGTTACAACCATGGTGACCAGATCGCTCCCGGCAAATCGTGGATGACCTTCGGCAGCGCGGCTGGCCATGAAACACCATGGCGGTGCGGGTCGACCGGGCGCTTACCGGTCTGCATGCCGGTGTCACAGACCATCCCTCGCCGCTCTTCCCGGCGGGTTTGTTGCGGTCTGAACCAGCGGCTGGCCCCTTCAAGGCCGCTATCGCGCCGCGGAGCGGCCGGAACCCCGCCGATCTCGGCAAGGCCGGCCCGCGTCCCGCGCAGGGACCAGTGAAGAACTGGCCCCGGCTTGTCCGCAAGCCGGCCTCGCTCGCCTGGCAGGGTCCGGACCCTGAAGCGTCCAGCTTCCGCTGGTTCCTTTCGACCGCACCCGCAGGAAAGACCGGCCGAGGGCCGGATCACCTGAAGGGCATCGCTAGAAAGGTAAGCTCAATGTCCAGTTCAACCCGCTCCCCCAAGTCCAAGGCCCGCATCGTCCCGCTCCGCAAGGGCACGACCCTCGAAATGGTCCGGCTTTGCTGCCCTGACGGCAACCAGGCCGCGCTCATCTCCGAAAGTTTCGGCCTTCCGGTCCTCGACAGCGACGGCATCCGCGACTTCCACCAGCGCAGCCTGATCGAAGGCGCCGATACCCTCTCCGAGGGGCTTTCCGACAAGGCGATGCAGATTCACCTGCAGCGGATCGTCGGCTCCTATGTCGGCTCCGCCTACGGGGCAGGTCAGTTCTACTCCAAGGCCGTCACCGAGGCGAAAGACGCCACGGCCAAGCTCGCCAACGACATCCGCGACGAGGATCTGGACGGACCGGTCGGTTTCGACAGCAACGCCCAGCGCAAGCGCGAATTCGCGGCCGACATGGGGCTTCAGTCCCACGCCCTGCGCATGGCCGCCGAGGGTGCCGTCGCCGCTTACGAGCATATCGTCGGCGAGACCTGGAAGCCCTACGAGCGTCAGGTCGAAAATCCCGGCCAGACCGTCAGCCGGCAGGCGGCCGACCTCCAGATGGCGGCGCTCGGCTAGCCAATCCCGGGCGGAGCTTCGGCTCCGCCCTCATCTTCCCATCGAGGCTGGTGTCCTTGCGGACACCGGCCTTTTCGCATGTGCGTCGCCAAGGAAACCCGACAAATGAAAACGATCCTGCAGGCCGCGCCAGTCGCGGCCGTCACGAATGTTGGTCCTGCTTCGGTCCTCGGCCCGCGAAACGGCTGCGCCGTCCTTCACTGACGTTGCGGCCCGCAACCGACATCTATCCTTTTTCCGATTGCTCTCGAGCGGGTTCGCGAACCTGCGGTCCTGCGCCTGCGGACCTCGTGACGGCCGCGACTGGCGCGGCCTTGAATGGAGGTTTTGGAAAATGAGCAGGAAAGATTGCAAACCCCGGGTCGATATCTATGCGAAGATCACCGACCGCATCGTCGCGGATCTGGAAAAGGGTGTGCGCCCGTGGGTCAAGCCCTGGAGTGCGGCCAATACGACAGGTCGCATCACGCGGCCGCTGCGCCACAATGGGCTGCCGTATCAGGGCATCAATACGATGCTTCTCTGGTCGGAAGCAGTGGCGAGAGGCTTTGTCTCGCCCACCTGGATGACGTTCAAGCAGAGCGTTGAACTCGGCGGTCATGTCCGCAAGGGCGAGACCGGCTCGATGGTCGTCTACGCCAGCCGCTTCACCCGCACAGAAACTGATGTGAAAGGCGAGGAAGTCGAACGCGGCATTCCCTTCCTCAAGGCCTATACCGTGTTCTGCGCCGATCAGATCGATGACCTGCCGGCGCAGTATTACGGCAATCCCGCGCCGGTGGCCGATCCGGTCGAGCGCATCGAGCATGCCGATGCCTTCTTCACCAATACCGGCGCTATCATCCGCCACGGCGGAGACAAGGCATTCTTCAATCCGGCGCTCGACATCGTGCAGATGCCGCCCTTCGAGAGCTTTCGCGATGCCCCGAGTTACTATGCGACGTTAGGGCATGAGCTGACCCATTGGGTTGGATCGGAAAAGCGGCTTGATCGCAATCTCTCCCGCTACCACAAGCATCGCTCCTTCAGGGCGCACGAAGAATTGGTCGCGGATCTGGGCGGTTGTTTCCTGGCGGCCGATCTCGGCATCGTCCCTGAACTGGAACCGAGGCCCGATCACGCGAGCTATCTGGCCAGCTGGCTTGAAATTCTCAAGAACGAGAAGCGCTTCATTTTCGCCGCGGCGGCGCATGCCCAGCGCGCCGTCAACTATCTGCACGATCTCCAGCCGGGTGCGACGCAGGTCGCGGAGGCGGCGTGATGCTGCATTCTCCGAACATCATGGGGGAGGGCGCTGAGCCTTCCCCGCTCCGCTTGCGCGCGCTATCGCTTGGCGCTGGCGTGCAATCCACCACACTCGCTCTGATGGCGGCCCATGGCGAGATCGGCCCCATGCCCGACTGCGCTATTTTCGCTGATACCGGCTGGGAGCCTCAGGCCGTCTACGATCATCTCGCATGGCTGATGTCGCCGAACGTCTTGCCGTTCCCGGTCCATATTGTCTCGGACGGCAATATTCGCGAGCAGCTGATCGCGGCCGGGCAGGGCAACCGCTGGGCCTCGATCCCCGCCTTCGCCAGGACCGTCACGCCGGCAGGCGCGGTGGTCCCGGTTTTTGACGAGGACGACGAGGGCGAGCTCATCGAAGTCGCCACGCGCCAGACGACGACGGAGACCGTCTCGATCGGCATGATCCGTCGCCAGTGCACTACGGACTATAAGATTGTTCCAATCCGTCGGAAGGTGCGTGAGCTGGCGGGCCTGACGCGCAAGCGCTCTCCCTCGTTTCCGGTCGTCGAATGCTGGATAGGCATCTCGACGGACGAGATTGTTCGGGCAAAGCCGAGTTTCGAGGCGTGGCAGGTCAAGCGCTTCCCGCTGATCGAAAAGCGCTTGAGCAGGCGGGATTGCCTCGCCTGGCTGCGTCGGCACGACTATCCCGATCCTCCGAAAAGCGCGTGCATCGGCTGCCCGTTTCACAGCAACGCCGTATGGCGATCGATGCGCGAACAGGATGCCGTTGCATGGCAGGACGCCGTCGAGGTCGACCGGGCGCTGCGGACAGGACTCAGGGGCATTCGCGGCGAGGTATACCTGCATCGATCCTGCGTGCCGCTCGAGGACGTCGATCTATCGACCGCCGCTGACCGCGGGCAGCTCGATCTCTGGCCGAATGAGTGCGAGGGCATGTGCGGTGTATGAGGCCGGCTTTGCCCCCGTAACGTTCGGGCCCATCACACGCGAGGAGCTTAACGCCCATCTCGTTCTATAGGGTCACAGGATGGGCGAGATCCACCGCCCGACGCGCGGCTGGTCCTACGGCCTGCGCCACGAGGGCCGGCTGCTTGCCGTCGTCGCGACCGACACGCTCATACGTGAGCGTGTCGCCGGCTTGACGCGGCACGATGCAGTCGAGCTTTCGCGCCTGTGCGCAGCAAAACCGGATCTCTGCCGCGTGGCGCTGCGCCTCTGGCGATCCTTCGCCTTCCCGGCAATTGCTGTCGCACGCGGCTGCCGCTGGGCGGTCAGCTATCAGGATGCCGCCCTCCACAGCGGCAATCTCTTTCGGTTCGACGGGTGGGTTACACTCGGTCGATCGCGGAGCGGGACCGACTCCCGGTCCGGACGCCGGGGCCGAAGAAAGGTCATCTGGGGCTGGTGCGACGATCCGCAAATCAGGCGGAGCCGGGCCGTCGGTCTGGCGACGACGCCGACGGAGCGAAAGAGCGGACCGATTACCTTCAACGCCGAGGATGGCGTCGCGGCTGTTCCCTTCCAGATCGGCGATCTTGTCAATGTAGACGAGAATATCTACATTACTGGCAAGAACTATCTACATGGAGGCCCCATGCCAATCAATGTCAATAACCCGGAGGCTGATGCGCTGACGCGCAGGTTCGCCCATATGGCCGGCGTCAGCATCACCGATGCGATCGTCATCGCGATGAAGGAGGCGATCGAGCGCCGGCGTGATGCCGAGAGCCCGCTTCAGACGGCTGCACGGCTTCGTGAAAAGCATGGCGTGTCGCTGCGCAAGGCGGCGAAGAAGCCGCTCCCGCGCGAAGCTTTCGACAAGATGTGGGAATCGGAGTGATGTTCGTCGACGCGTGCGCGATCATCGCCGTGCTGTCCGATGAACCGGAAGCGGGCCGCGTCTCCGATGCCATCGCTTCCGGGAAGAATGCCTTCACCTCGCCGGTCGCCGTGCTTGAGGCGGTGCTCGGTCTTGCGCGTCCCGACAAGTTTGGTCTTTCGGTATCGGAGGTGGAGCCGATCGTTGCCGAGTTCCTCGACGAGCGCGGGATCGAGGTCCGGGATCTGCCGCCTGCAGCCGAGACCACCAGGCTGGCACTGTCGGCGGCTCACCGGTATCGCTCCGGCCGCCATGGCCTCAATCTCGGCGATTGCCTGCATTACGCCTGTGCGAAATATTTCGCGGTGCCCATTTTGGCCACGGCCGACGAGTTTCGCCAAACCGACGTTGCCACCGTTCCGTAACGAATGCCACCTCGGTCCCGAGGCCAGGAGGCGGCGCGCCTTAGCCGGCTGTAGTTTGTCGGTCCGCGATCGGGACCCCGCCTGTACGGTCGCCCCTAGCGGTTAGCCATTCAGCTTGAAACGAGAGCCGGATAGGCAGATTGCCGGTCGCTTCTCCCTATCGCGCACCATAGACGCAGCGTCGTTTCAATCCGTGGGTCAGCCTGACGCGTCGTGTCGGGCGCTTCTCTCGGTGATCTCCCAGTGCGTCACCGTGTCGAAGCCGGTGCGAGACAATGTGGCTGCGGTCCCGCCTTTGGATCTGAGGCGCTGCGTGGCCTGACTGCGGCCGCGATGGGCTCTCGACCGAAAAGTCGCGGGCTCTTGGGTATGACGCCGTCGACGGAAATGCCGATCTTCATTCCGGTTTCCACAAGGCCACGCCCATCTGCGTTCTCGATGTGACTGGTCTGACCGAAGGAGGATCCCGCGAGCGGTCTCTCGATCTTGTCCCGGCAACGGCCTTCGCGACTTTCTTCCCCTGACGGCTGCGCCGCCATTCCTCGCGGACCAAGAAAGTCGCTCCCGGCCGCCTTCCACTTCGTTCCAGCCTTTCAGGTGCCAGTCGATCGCCTCCGGTCCACCGACCGTCATCGAGGTCGCGATGGGCGCGGCCCGAGCAACAAAGGAATGAGACACATGGCTACCATCGGCACCTTCGCTTCCACGGGCAACGGCTTCAGCGGCTCGATCAAGACCCTCAACCTCAACGTCAAGGCCAAGCTGGTCCGCATCGACAACCCCTCCGACAAGGGACCGCACTTCCGCATCTTCTCCGGCAATGTCGAACTCGGCGCCGCCTGGCAGAAGGTCTCCGCTGAAGGTCGCGACTACCTCTCGGTCAAGCTGGACGACCCGAGCTTCCCCGCTCCGATCTACGCCACCCTGATCGAGGTGGAAGGCGAGGAAGGCCTGCAGCTGATCTGGTCCCGCCCCAACCGGGACTGATCGCCCCGACAGAGGACCCCGCCGCACAGGCGGGGTTCCTCTCAGCTATGGAGAAGCCGGAACCAGGCATCGAGCCTGGCCCGACTTTTTTGCTGCCATCCGGTTGGGGGGAGGTCTGCACAGATCGTCCGAGGGTGTCACGGCGTTCCGAAGGCCCCAAGGACTTCGTGGTACCCCCAAAATGCTGACGCATTTCGGCTCCCCCACTCGCCGGCTCCGCCGGTCGCGTGCCGCGCTCCTTGACCCCTCCGGCCCACCATGACCGGCGGTGTCGTCTTTCACCAACATCAAGGAGATGAACATGTCGATCGATCAACACATCGAGGAACTGCGCGCCGAGCTGCGGAACGCTGTCTACCGCGACGAGCGCCGCGAAACCGAAGCCGCTTTGGAGCTCGCGCTTGCCGAGCGCGAAGCCATCTGGACCGAGCAGGAGGCGCTGATGAGCGCCGAGCCTCCTTTCTAGGAGGCTTTCGCCCTGATACCTAATCTCATAGGCCGGATCGACCGGCCTATGAGGTTCGCCGAGCCCGGCGATCATGCGGCCGGCCGCCCGTTTGCGGGCCGTAACCACGCGTGCGTTTGCTACGCAGCAATTCCAGGAAGAGCTGCACTGCCTCTTCCTCTTTGTTGAAATGATGTTGCATGACCTGCCCGCGCGCGCCGATGCGCCCCCATCTACGGGTCAGGCAGACGTCTCCGAACAGCGTCACCTCGATCGACATGGCGTAAAACCGGGCCATGTTCTTGGCGGGATCCATCCGCTCGACGTAGAGCTGGTAGGGTTGCGCGATCATAGGGACAGAATCGCGCTTTACCATTTCAAGGTCCAACGACTTCTATGAATCGGTTGCTAGTTGCCGATTCATTCTGGTGATGGATCAGCCCAAGCGTTCTGTCGTGATCTACGCCATGGCTCAGTAAGCTCTTCCTCGATCGACGGCTCGCCTCGTGGCGATGCGCGCGGTACGCCCATATCGGGGTGTATCAAGAAAGTGGGAGAGGTGCCTTTCCGGTTGACGGACGCAAGGCTGCTCGCAGAAAGATGCTGGGCGAGGCCCTACGGGCACGGCTTTGCTCGCTGCGCTCATCGAACCCGCTTCGCGGTTTCGCCCCATGGGGGCGGCGATCCTCTCGCGGTGCGGCGCTGCCGTGAGAACCTGATTGCCGCCGGGACAGCGGGAGCGGAGCAGGGCCGGCTGCGCTCGGCAAGCGCACGCGGCTTTGAGATCCCCTGGACGATGAACCGCCCCCTCCTTTCATAGGGGAATATCAGGCATAGGCCCGTCGGCAATCTCCCAAATCCACGAAGGCATTTCGCTCTCGGAGACAAGCAGTTCGAGGGTCCCGCGATACTCGCCATCCGCGTCATCGGGAACGATGTACATTGCGATGGGTTCGCCCCCGTCACGGCTCAGCACGACGCTCGCCATCGGTTGTGTCGGCGGCAAATTGTAACGCAGCCCCTTCGCGAATATGACACCGCGCTCCGCGAGCGCCTCGAGCAGCATGCCTTCGTATTGGCTTTCGAATGGGATCCACCGTTCGCTGACCAACATCAGCGCGATCGCCTCGATCACGGCAATACCGGAAACCCCGACGCCGAATGTGGCCGCGGCGATGAGATGCGAGTCCGGGCTCGCATCCCAAAGCGCCAGTTCGCGAGCAAAGACCTTATTCATGCGACGGTCGACGTCCTCGGCCAGCATGAACGGATAGCGCGGGGCGTGTTTGATGATCAATCGTGAGCCAGACCGGGCTGGCTGTATCTCCTTCACCTCTCCGATCAGGATCGCGAGCGAACGGCGATTGCCCTGCGACTGGACCGCTCTGCTCAGAAACTCCTGGCG
>NZ_KB890028.1 GCF_000372965.1 Hoeflea sp. 108
GACCCGCAGTCCCGATTTGCTTCACGATTTTCGCGTCAGCGAACGCTGCACCAACATCGCGATAATGACGATTGCTCCCTGGATCGCGCCGAGCAGATACTCGCTGACGTAGCTCGTAAGCAGCATGATGTTGCCGATGATTTCCAGGATGAAGGCGCCGGCCACGGTGCCCCAGATCCGACCTACGCCGCCGCGCAAGGCGGTGCCTCCGACCACGACCGCTGTGATCGCGTTCAGTTCCCACATCGTGCCTGTCGTGGCCGTGGTGGAGGAAAGGCGCGGAATATAGATGAGGCAGGCACCCGCCACGCACAGCCCCTGGATCAGGTAAGTCATGGTGCGTACGCGCGCGACCGAGATGCCCGAATAGCGCGCGACGTCCTCATTCGAGCCGACCGCGATCACATGCCGGCCAAACGAGGTGCGGTACAGAATGAACGCCGCGATCGCTGCCGTGATGAAGATTGCAAGTACGGGGTAAGGAATGCCGAAAAGATTGCCGAAATAGACCGGGCGATAGACCGCCTGCACCTCCGGATTGCGCAGCGTGATCGCGCCGCCTTGCGAAAGCCAAGTGGTCAGGCCGCGATAGATGCCCATCATGCCAAGTGTGGCGATGAAGGGCTCGATCTTGCCCAGGGTTATGACCAGTCCATTGGTCAGCCCACAGGCCATGCCGATTGCCAGCATAAGTGCCGCGCCGGGCGAGATTCGAACCTGCTATCTGTCTCGAACGCAAACGCATGTCAGCTTTCCTTGTTCGCTCCCGGAGGGCAGACCGTCTGTTTGCGGCCCCTCGACGGACAATTCCGATCGGTGCCGCAGCTTGCAGCGACCCAAAAAGAAGCAGCGCATAAATGGAAGATATCGGCACGTCTGAAAAGACGACAATGCCGGGTCGATGGTTGCGGCCGATCTTGGCCTTGGCGTCTCTACCGCGACCGGGGAACGCGCATGACACAAGTGAGACATCATAAGAACGGAAATTGGTTAGCCCGTCATCTCCAATATATGCTCCTATATGACTATAGGCGATATATAAGCGTATATGGCGAAAGGTGATATATGAACGCATATTGACAGGCGTCATATACGAACCTATATTGACCATATTCTGCATCGCGTGAGCGCCATGAAGATCAGAACAGCTCGTGACATTGGTATCCTGATAAAGGAGGCTCGCACCCGGCAAGGCCTGTCACAGGCTGCCTTGGCCAGGATGATCAATACCACGCAGACGTGGATTTCGTGGGTCGAGAATGGCAAGCCGAGCGCCGAGATCGGCAACGTACTGCTGGCGCTGACTACACTTGGCGTGGAGCTGGACTTTCAGATCCCGTCGGCGCCGACGTCGGCTGCTGGTCATCATCAAAATGCCGATGAACCGCATGTCGATGATGACGACCTCGAGCCGCCCTACAAGCTCTGAGCGACGATGATCATGGTGAACCCGATCGACGTCCTCGACGTCTACATCGCCGGCAGACCGGTTGGCGAGCTCCACCACCTGCAGAGCGGCAAGCTTTCATTCTCCTATCATGAGGCATGGATGGAAGGCCGAGTGGCGATCCCGCTCTCCCTGTCCATGCCCACCATCACGAGGACCTACGCGGGCAAGGTCATTGAGGCATTCCTCTGGGGCCTGCTGCCAGATAATGAGCAGACCCTCTCCAGATGGGCGCAAAGGTTCCAGGTCTCCGCCCGAAACCCCTTTGCCCTGCTCAAGAATGTGGGCCGCGACTGCGCCGGCGCCGTCCAGTTCCTTCCGCATGGCGACCCGCTTACCCGCGGCGAGGACGTGGTGTTGCTTAGCGAAGCGCAGATCGGCGAACGCCTGCGCGACCTGCGCAGGGACGGTGCAGCGACCCGGCGCATCGGCGATCCAGGTCAGTTCAGCCTCGCTGGAGCACAGGCAAAAACGGCCTTCCACTACGACAAGGACAATAATCGCTGGGGGATACCTCTTGGCGACACGCCCACCACCCACATCTTCAAGCCGCCTATGCCGCACTTGCACGGGCATACCGAGAACGAACATTTCTGCTTGCAGCTCGCAAACAAGCTCGGCATGGACGCTGCACACAGTCAGGTTCGCGACTTCGCAGGCGAAAAGGCGATCGTTGTCGAGCGTTACGACCGCCGCAACATCGACGGTAAGACCATTCGCATCCATCAGGAAGACATGTGCCAGGCCCTGTCGGTGATGCCGACGCTCAAATACGAGAACCAGGGTGGGCCGGGTGTCACGACTATCTCCAACAAGGTGATTTCGGCCTCACTGAACCCTGTCGGTGACCGTCAGACCTTTATGGCGGCGAACGTTTTCAACTGGATCATCACGGGCACGGACGCACACGCAAAGAACTACTCGATGCTGCTTGGTGCTCAGGGCGAGGCCCGCCTTGCTCCACTTTACGACATCTCCTCCATTCTCCCGCACCTTGGCGAAGGAGAAGTCCAGGCTGAGATGCGCGACCTCAAGCTGGCTATGAAGATCGACAGAACCTACCTTATTGACGAAATCATGCCGCGCCACTGGGAGCGCTGTGCGTCCTCGGCAAAGGTCAACGGCGAGTACACGATGCAGACAATCCGCCACCAGCTGGCGGTGACGCCCGATTTGTCATCGGACTGCGCCCAAGAGCTGCGCAAGGAGGGGATCATGCATGAGGTCGTCGATCGTCTCGTCGACGCGATCGCGACGCGCATCAAGAGTTTGTCCCGGATCTATGGAGAGGAGGCCGCCGCCGAGCCTGTGGAAGTGAGAGCAGGGCGGTGACAGCGGATCCAGGCACGGGGGCAGGTAAAACAGCTACCCCGCTCTCGGTATTGAGAGCCCCGCCCTGCCCAAGGGATTTTCGCTCAGACGGCCCGGGCCTGCCAACTGGCCGACAACAGAGGCAAGTGGGAAAGCAACTTGGATAGAAGCTGAAGGTGCTTCCTTCTATGCCTGATTTCATCGCGGACAGGCAGGCGGGTGAAGCGATGGAATACGGTCGTTGTGAGTACTTTCGCCGTCCAAGGCTCAAGGCATTGCGCACTCGCCTTATTGTCCGCTTCCGCACCCAGCCGAGCGAAACCGACAGCTCTGCAGCCGGCCCCGGCAGGGCCGATCGTGTGATGGCGCCCGAACGTTGATAAACTGCAGCGATTGGACTGTATCCCCAGCAATACGGGAACACATTCGCCTCGCCATACCAAGATACATAGCCGTCGGCTTGCGTAACAAAGCTGGCCGGCGCCAAGACCGCGCCGGCAAATTTGACCGTTCGTCGGAGGTGATCTGTCCCGGTTCCCGCTCACGCGGCGCTATGCTGAACCTCCTTAGGTCACCTTGTTGACCGATCGAGCCGGACGCGAATTTGCTTCGACATCGTCCCGGCATGTCCGTCTGGCGGACGTGCCGATGTCTGCGCTTTATGCGCTGCTCTTTTTCAGGGTTATCGAACGACCGCGACGTTTTCGAAATGTTTGCCTTGCCCTAGGGCAAGCACAGATCTGCAGGAGTAACTCGCGTCCGCCCTTCTGGCATAGACACGTCGGCCACGGAATTAACCGCCTTCCTCCGGCTCGAGCAATTCTCGCCGACGCCGCATGGCGGCCCTGCATATGAAGGCAGCACAAGAATAGTGGTTGTGACCATAGGACAACAGCCCCGTCATTGTTGGCAGACACCGCAGCGCGCCGCCCAAGCCCGACGGTGATCGGCGCAAATAGGATTCCCACACTGACCAGGCACTTCAGCGGAGCCCACCTGTCGAAGGTTGAATTCTGTTGGTCAGTTATGAATCGTGTGCCGGATCAGCAATGCGGTTTCCGGCTCCCGCGTATAAGGCTGACTTCGCAACTGCCTGGCGGCAAGCGTGTCATCTGCCGAACCTAGGTGTGGCGAGGTCTTCGAGTGGCAGGGCGGTCCTGTACTTGACCTGTTTGAGGGCAAAGCTCGACCGGATATTGGCTGCCGAAGCGGCTTCAGGGCTCAAGAGTTTCATGGACGCGAAGGTCGTGCCGTCAGTCGCCTATACCGATCCGGAGATTGCCTGGGTCGGTGTGACCGAGGATGCGGCCTGGGCCGCGGGTCGCATGGTTGAGATTGGCAAGTTCCCGTGGGCTGCATCCGGTCGGGCCATCGCCAACGGTGCCGATTACGGCCTGACCAAGCTGGTGTTCGACAAGGAGACGCATCGCATCATCGGCGGCGCAATCGTCGGCCCGTCCGCCGGCGACATGATCGGCGAGATCTGCCTGGCGATCGAGATCGGAGCGGATGCGGTCGATATCGGCAAGACCATCCATCCGCATCCTACACTCGTCGAGACTATCGGGATGGCCGCCGAAGCTGCCGAGGGCGTTTGCACCGACCTGCCGTCCATGACAAAAAAAGCCCGCCGAGCGAGCTGATCCGGCGCCGATGTCCGGCCTGGGCTGCGAGCCTCGGCGCGCCTGGAGAGTGAGAGCATGAATCGGGGTTCCATGACAGGTTGAGTGTCGAGAGAGAGGCTCTCGGCGCCTGTCATGGAGTTTGCCTCATGGACATGCAGGTTCTCGACGTCTGCCGCGAAATCAGCGGCGGCTACAAGGTGGATGTCAGCCGCGGCGAGCGGATCGGCCGCGTTTCCTCGGAGTGGTTCTCGCGCCCGGATGACGAGCGTTACCTGTCTCTGTCGGAGTTGGCGGATACGGTGCGCAGTCGGTCGGAACACAGCCGGACACGCGTGGTGGAAACTGCGCTGATCCATGTCGAGGCAAGCCGGACCGAGCCCGAACGGCTGTCCCTCATCCTGCCGGGCTCTGACACGCCCGTCGTGCCAACACACTGGAGCTTCGGTCAGCTTGCCAGCCAGGTCGGCGCTCCGGCTGCCTATCTGCGCCAACTCCCGGCCGCACTGGCCGGCATCAATCTGCAATTCGGTCTGACCTCGCATCGGGCCGAGCAGATCAAGGCGCTCGAAACCGACAACGGCAGGATCGAGCTGCGCGCCGTCACCGGCCCCGACTATGGCCGGATTTACGACCACGAGTTGGTCGAGGCGGTGCAACGCATTGCGGGCAACGGCACGGGCGATACGAGATGGAAGGTGCCCGGCGTGCTCGACTGGTCGACCGGCGTTCACAATCCGCGCGTCGACATCACGAAGGACACGACGACACTCTATGCGTCCGATCGCGATGTGTTCCTCTTTCTCGTGGACGATCTGAACCCCATCGAAGCCGGCCGGCTCGCTGACGGCTCGCCCGACCTGTACTTCCGCGGCTTTTACTGCTGGAATTCCGAGGTCGGCGCCAAGACGCTCGGCATGGCCAGTTTCTATCTCCGCGCGGTCTGCCAGAACCGCAATTTGTGGGGCGTGGAAGATTTCGAGGAAATCACCATCCGCCACAGCAAATACGCGGCGTCCCGTTTCGCTCACGAAGCTGCGCCGGCGCTGCTGAATTTCGCGAACTCCTCGCCGATGCCTTTCATCAACGGCATCAAGGCCGCGCGGGAGCGGATCGTTGCGAAGTCGGACGAGGACCGCTCGGAATTCTTGCGCAAACGCGGATTTTCGAAGGCGGAGACCGGCAATATCATCGAGACGGTTCTGGCCGAAGAAGGTCGCCCGCCCGAATCGATTTTCGATTTCGTCGCGGGCATCACCGCCGTCGCCCGCGAAAAGACCAATCAGGACGCCCGGCTCGAACTGGAGGGCAAGGCCAAGAAGCTGCTCGACCGCGCCGCCTGACTTCCGTGAAGCCGGAGATCTGCTTCTCCCTGCTGTTCCGATTTCCCTATGTCCTGGCACTGCCCTCCAAGAGTGAGAGGGCAGTGCTTCGCTTCGTGACGAGTTTAGGTTCGAGAGAGAGGCTCTCGGTGCTCGTCGCGGAGTAACGAAAATGGCAACTGCCATTCAGAAGATCACGCTATCGTCGTCGCGCGACATTCCTTTTAACAAGCTGGTGCTTAGCCAGGCCAACGTCCGGCGCGTGAAGGCCGGTGTCTCGATCGAGGAGTTGGCCGAGTCGATCGCGCGGCGCGGCCTGATCCAGGGCCTTCATGTGCGACCCGTCCTCAATGGCGAGGGCCAGGAAACCGGCATGTTCGAGGTGCCCGCCGGTGGCCGCCGCTACCGCGCGCTGGAAATGCTCGCCAAGCAGAAGCGCCTCAACAAGGCCACACCGGTCCCCTGCGTCGTATCTGCCGCCAATGCCACTATCCTGATTGACGAGGTTTCGCTGGCCGAAAATATCGAGCGCGCGCCGCTTCATCCACTCGACCAGTATCGCGCCTTCCAGGCCATGCGCGACAAGGGCATGACCGAGGAAGACATCGCTGCGGCATTCTTTGTTGACGTCAATATCGTCAAGCAGCGGCTGCGCCTCGCGTCGGTCTCGCCGGCGCTGCTCGACATCTATGCCGAGGACGGCATGGAGCTGAAGCACCTCATGGCCTTCACCGTCTCGCACGACCATGCCCGCCAGGAGCAGGTCTGGGAGCAAATCCGCAATAGCTGGCAGAAGGAGCCGTACCACATCCGCCGCATGCTGACCGAGACGACGGTGCGCGCCTCCGACAAGCGGGTCGTCTTCGTCGGTATCGACGTCTACGAGGCGGCCGGTGGCATCGTGATGCGCGACCTTTTCGAATCCGACGACGGCGGCTGGCTTCAGGATGTCGGGCTTCTGGATCGCCTTGTTTCCGAGAAGCTCACGACCATCGCCGACGAGATCGCGACCCACGGCTGGAAATGGGTCGAGGCTGCCATCAGCATTCCCTACGGCGTCACCCATGGAATGCGTGCGATCAAGGGCGTTCCGCTCGACATCACGGAGGAAGACCTGGTCGCGCGAGATGCTCTGCAGGAGGAACTCGACCGCCTGACCGCCGAATACGAGGAGGCCGATGAGCTTCCAGACGAAGTGGATGCCCGCCTGGGCGAGATCGAGGCGTCGATCAATGCGATCGACAACCGTCCAGTCGGCTATGATCTGGATGAGATCGCCATCGCTGGCGTCTTCGTCAGCATCGATGCCGAAGGATCACTCTTTGTCGATCGTGGCTATGTCCGTTCCGAGGACGAGCCAGTCAAGCTTGCTGATGAAACGGCGCAGGAGGACGACGTCGATCCTGAAACCGGCGAGATCCGCCCCCCTGCAATCCAGCGCGCCGTCATCAGCATTGGCGGGCAGTCGGTTCAAGCTGAGGATGAGGAAGGCGACGGCATCAGGCCTTTGCCCGATCGCCTCGTCATGGAGCTGACCGCGCATCGCACGCTCGCGCTACGAGACGCCGTGGCGAACAATCCCCATGTCGCAATGACTGCTCTTCTGCACAAACTGGTGACGGATGCCTTCCTGCATCACGCCGCGGCAGGTTGCCTGGACGCCAACGTCCGTCACATCTTCTTCCCAGCGCAGGCGGACGAGCTGAAGGATAGCTCGTCCGCGAAATCCGTCACTGACCGGCACCAGCGATGGAGCGATCATATCCCGGCCGATGACGAAGGGCTGTGGGATTGGCTCACCGAACTCGATGACGGCGTCCGAATGGATCTGCTGGCGCATTGCGTCAGCTACGGCGTCAATTCGCTCTACGAAAAGGTGAACCCCTACGGCGGCTCGGGCGTGAGCGAGCATGGCCTGAAGGTGCGCCTGACACAGGCCGGCCGCCTCGCCAGGGCAACCGGCATGAACATGGTGGAAGCCGGCTGGCGTCCGACAGTCGGCAACTATCTCGGCCGCGTCACCAAGGCCCGCATCCTTGAGGCCGTCCGCGAAGGCGCCGGCGAACAGGCCGCCCAGCTCATCGACCATATGAAGAAGGGCGACATGGCCAAGGAAGCGGAACGCCTGCTGGCCGACACCGGTTGGCTGCCGGAGCCGCTGCGCGCGATCGAGCCCGAGGCAGAGGCGGCTTCGCTAGAACGAGCCGACGAAAATCTGCCTGCATTCCTCGCTGGCGACGACGCAATCGTCGAACCGAAAGACAAGCACTTCGCGATGATCGCTGCAGAGTAGCGTGTCGATGCGGAGCGGTTCCGGCCGTCCTGCTCATTTCCCAGCCCGTCCAGCGTACCCGGGCCGTCTTCAAAGCGCCCCGCCTCACGGCCGGGCGCTTTTTTCATTGCCGCCTTCGAGAGTGCGAGGTCCGCCGGGACGAGATGAGTTCGGGCGGTTTGAGAGAGAGCGCCGGCCGAGCTTGTCCGTTACCGCTCTCCCGAGGATCTTCCTATGACTGTCTTGTTGCCCGTGGCCGTACCGGCCGTGCCCCTGGCGCTCGCGCCTGCCATCCTCTCGGCTGCCCACATTGTGCTCGGCCGTCTCGAACGCGGCGAGCGCGTTGAGGCTTCCATCTTGCGCGCTGCGATGGAGACCGCATTCGGTGCCTCCGACGTCAGCGGAGCCTGGGACTGGAAAACCGCCTACGAGGCCTGCGAAGCCGCCACCGTCCTGTTCCTACGGAAATACGGACGTGCGCTCTTCCGCAAATCCGTGTCACCGACAGCCCGGCTCTCCATCCTGTCGAAAATCACCGGGCTCCTGCCGACCCACACTCGCCGCTCGGAAGAAAGCCAGGCGCTTCAGCAATTCTCGACGCCGGTCCCCCTTGGCCTTGCAGTGATGACAGCCGCGGCGATCACGCCTGATGACATCGTGCTGGAGCCTTCAGCAGGCACCGGCCTGCTCGCCATCCTGGCATCGATGGCGGGCGGTTCACTGATCCTCAACGAACTGGCCGATCTTCGCGCTGACCTCCTCTCATCCCTCTTTCCGACCCTTGCCGTGACACGCTTCGACGCCGCGCAGATCGACAATCATCTCGATCGTGCAGCCATTCCGTCCATCGTGCTGATGAACCCGCCGTTCTCGGCGATGGCCAGCGTCTCAGGGCGCGTCGCCGACGCCGGATTTCGCCATATCGCATCGGCGCTGAACCGCCTTGCTCCCGGCGGCCGTCTCGTGGCGATCACCGGCGCCAATGTCGGACCGGGCCTACCGGATTGGCACGACGCCTTCGTGCGCTTGCAGGAGCGCGGCAAGGTCGTCTTCTCGGCCGCGATCGCCGACGCGGTCTACGCCAAGCACGGCACGACGTTTCCCACCCGACTGACCGTCATCGACAAGCTGCCGGCTGGCGATCCCGCCAGCTTTCCGATCTCGTCCGGCATTGCGCCCGATGTCGCCACGCTGCTCGGCTGGATCGAACGGGACGTACCGGCTCGGGCGCCTGTCGCCACGCCGTCGGTGTCCACGACGGTCCCGACCGCGCCTCCGAAATCCGTGCGCGGCTATCTTGCCCGCGCCGCGACGTCACGTTCGGCGGCGCCGACCGGCACCGACCCCGATGGTGTTCAGCTTGACTACGAGACCGTGGACTGGACGCCGGCCGAGAGCACCCACCTTACCGACGCGATCTACGAAGAATACGGATTGCAGTCGATCCGCATTCCCGGCGCGCAGGCCCACCCGACCAAGCTCGTCCAATCTGCCGCCATGGCGAGCATCGCGCCGCCGAAGCCGAGCTATCGGCCGACCCTGCCGACGAATATCCGCAACCTGCTATCCGACGCCCAGCTTGAGACGGTGATTTATTCCGGCGAGGCACATAGCGATTACCTCGCCGGATCGTGGACGGCCGACGAGACCTTCGATGTCGTGAAGGCCGCCCCCGCGGACGCGCCCGACAGCGTTCGCTTCCGCCGTGGTTTCATGCTCGGCGACGGCACCGGCACAGGCAAAGGCCGCCAGTCGGCCGGCATTATCCTCGACAATTGGCTCCAGGGTCGCCGCAAAGCGGTCTGGATCAGCAAGTCCGACAAGCTGATCGAGGATGCGCAACGTGATTGGTCCGCACTCGGCATGGAGCGCCTGCTGGTCACGCCGCTGTCGCGCTTCGCGCAGGGCAAGCCCATCGCGCTGTCAGAAGCCGTCCTATTCGCAACCTATGCCATGCTGCGTTCCGACGACCGCGGCGAGAAGGTTTCGCGCGTGCGCCAGATCGTCGAATGGTTGGGATCCGATTTCGACGGAGTAATCATTTTCGACGAGAGCCACGCGATGCAGAACGCCGGCGGCGGCAAGGGAGAACGGGGCGACGTCGCCCCCTCTCAGCAAGGTCGCGCCGGCCTGCGCCTTCAGCACGCCCTGCCGAACGCGCGCATCGTCTATGTCTCCGCCACCGGCGCGACCACCGTCCATAATCTCGCCTATGCCCAGCGGCTCGGCCTCTGGGGCGGCGATGACTTCCCGTTCGCCACGCGCGCGGAATTCGTCGGGGCGATTGAAGCCGGTGGTGTCGCGGCGATGGAAGTGCTGGCCCGCGACCTGCGTTCGCTCGGGCTCTACACCGCCCGCTCGCTCTCCTACGCGGGCGTGGAATACGAGCCGGTCGAACACCAGCTCACCGATGAGCAGCGCCGCATCTATGACGCCTATGCCGGCGCCTTCGCAATCATCCACAATCACCTCGACGCGGCGATGGAGGCGGCCAACATCACCGGCTCGACCGGCACGTTGAACAGTCAGGCGAAGTCCGCCGCTCGCTCGGCCTTCGAATCCACGAAACAGCGCTTCTTCGGGCATCTGCTGACCTCGATGAAGACGCCGACCCTGATCGGCTCCATCGAGCACGATCTTGCGGCGGGCCATACCGCCGTCGTGCAGATCGTGTCGACCGGTGAAGCTTTGATGGAACGACGCCTCGCCGAGATTCCGACCGAGGAATGGGACGACGTGCGCGTCGACATCACGCCGCGCGAATACGTCCTCGACTATCTCGCCCATTCCTTCCCGGTACAGCTCTACGAGCCGTTCACCGATGGCGAGGGCAATCTGTCGTCTCGCCCGGTCTATCGCGATGGCCAGCCCGTAGAGAGCCGCGAAGCCATTGCTCGGCGTGACGAGCTGACGGAGCGCCTCGCATCGCTTTCTCCCGTGCCGGGGGCACTCGACCAGATCGTCCAGCGTTTCGGCACCGACATGGTGGCCGAGGTGACAGGCCGCTCGCGGCGGATCGTCCGCAAGGGCGATCGGCTGTCCGTCGAGAACCGCGCGCCATCGGCGAACCTCGCCGAAACAGCCGCTTTCATGGATGGCCTGAAGCACGTGCTGGTGTTCAGTGACGCCGGCGGCACCGGCCGCAGCTACCATGCGGAGCTGTCGGCGAAGAACCAGCGTCTGCGCGTGCATTACCTGCTCGAGCCGGGCTGGAAGGCGGACGCGGCGATCCAGGGGCTCGGCCGCACGAACCGGACGAACCAGGCGCAGCCGCCGCTCTTCCGACCGATCGCGACCGACGTGAAAGCTGAAAAACGCTTCCTCAGCACGATCGCGCGCCGGCTCGACACGCTCGGCGCCATCACGCGCGGGCAGCGCCAGACCGGCGGCCAGGGCTTGTTCCGGCCCGAGGACAATCTGGAATCCTGCTACGCCCGCGACGCGCTGCGCCAGCTCCACCTCCTGATCGTGCGCGGCAAGATCGAGGGCTGCTCGCTCCATCGCTTCGAAACCGCCACGGGCCTGAAGCTGATGGACGACAACGGCATCAAGGACGAACTGCCGCCGATCACTACGTTCCTCAACCGGCTCCTTGCACTCACGATCGAGCTGCAGGGCATTCTCTTCACCGCCTTCGAACAGCTGCTCGATGCGAAGGTGTCCGGCGCGATCGCCAGCGGTGTCTACGACATCGGCCTCGAAACGCTGAGGGCGGAGAGCTTCGTCGTCACCGATCGCGCGACGATCTACACCCATCCGGCATCGGGCGCGCACACCCGGCTGCTGACCATCACCCAGCGGATCCGCAATCGTCCATTGTCGCTCGACGACGCACTCGGCTGGCTTGATGATCGTAGTGCCAAACTGCTGGTGAACGAACGATCCGGGCGAGCCGCCTTGCAGATTCCTGCACCGTCGCTCATGCTCGACGATGGCGAGATCGAACGCCGCGTTCGGCTGATGCGCCCGATGGAACATCTCCATGCTTCGTTCAAGTCGATGGCGGAAAGCCATTGGCAGGAGGCCGATCGCAGCACCTTCGCCGCCGCCTGGTCCCGCGAACTCGGCGATGTGCCCGCTTCCAGCGAGAGCACCATCCACATCGTCGCTGGATTGCTGCTGCCGGTGTGGAAGCGTCTGCCGAACGAGTCGACCCGCGTCTATCGGCTCCAGACCGACGATGGCGAGCGCATTATCGGTCGTCGCGTCTCTCCGGCCTGGGCCGCCAACGCGACATCTACCGGCACGACCGTCCTATCGGCCGACGACGCCTATGCCGCCCTGATCGACGGGCGGACGATCCTCGACCTTGCGGAAGGGCTTCAGCTTCGTCGCGTGCGCGTCATGGGCGCTAATCGCATCGAGCTATCCGGCTTCACGGAAGCCATGCGCGACCGCCTTCGCGCCTATGGTCTCTTCACCGAGATCATCTCCTGGTCGCTGCGGTTCTTCGTACCGATCGACAGCACGGGGCCGACCGTGCTCGCCAAGCTTGTTCGACACCTATCCGGTGGCTCGCATCGGCGAGCGGGAGGCAGCGTAATGGCCCGCCGCCACGCTTCCGATCTCGCATCCCGTCTGGGCCGTCAGGCCGAGGCGGTGTGCAAACGCTATCTCGGCGCCGGCCGCCGACAGGGCAGCTATTGGCAGGTTGGCGATGTTCGCAACACGCCGGGCCAGTCCATGTTCGTGCGCCTGAAGGACACCGCCAAAGGTCCGGCCGGTAAATGGACCGACGCTGCAACTGGCGAGCATGGCGATCTGCTCGACGTGATCCGTGAATCGCTGGGCCTCGTCGACTTCGCCGACGTCGCGGAAGAGGCCCACATCTTCCTCAGCATGCCGCCCGATCATGAATCAGAGCCGAAACAACACGCGCGCACGCCAGCGTCATCGGGATCTGCCGAGGCTGCACGCCGGCTCATCGCCATGTGTCAGCCGCTCGGCGGCACACTCGTAGAAGCGTATTTGCGCGGACGCGGCATTACGGCTTTGCATGTATGCGGAAGCTTGCGTTTCCATTCCCGATGCTACTATCGGCCCGACGAGCACAGCCCGACCGAGACCTGGCCGGCCATGGTCGCCGCCGTCACCGATCTCACCGACAAGATCACCGGAGCACATCGGACCTGGCTCGCGCCCGATGGTTCCGGCAAGGCGCCGATCGACATCCAGCGTAAGGCAATGGGCGACCTTCTTGGGCATGCGGTCCGCTTCGGGCTTCCAGGCAACGTTCTGGCAGCCGGTGAAGGCATCGAAAGCGTGCTATCGGTGCGAGATGTCATGCCCGGCATGTCGGCGGCGGCGGCACTTTCCGCGGCGCACCTCGCTGCCATCCAGTTCCACGATGCACTGCGCCGGCTCTATGTCCTCCGCGACAATGATCTCGCGGGGGATGGTGCGTGGCACACGCTGCTCGAACGGGCCAACGCGGTCGGGGTCGAGGCGATTGCCCTGTCGCCCATGCTTGAGGACTTCAACGAGGATCTCCGCACCTACGGCCGTGACGCGCTGATGGCGCATCTCCGGGTGCAGCTCGCACCACAGGACGTCGCCCGCTTCATGCTCGTGGCGGCATAAATCGGCGGCTGAACGGCGGCGGCGCGCGGCCGCCATCATGCTCGCATGGATGCCCGGCCCCTTGGAGAGGGCCGCACCTCGGCCTTCGGGAGGGCGATCGGCCCACATGCGGTTCGGACAGGCAATGTCTGCGGCCGACTATTTTCCGGCGCTGCCCCGAGGGGCAGTTTTCCATCGCGAAGCAAAATAGCCGGCCTCCGGCATCCTCCGCGTTGCTCCGGCCCGGCGCCTGGCGCCGGGTGCAGGTCCGCTCCGCCCGTGGGCTCCGTCGCCATGAAGGCCGCGACGGTCGCGGTCCAGCCAAAGGAACGTTCCATGACCGAGCACGACGACTACGAACCCCACCACGATTCGTCACCCACCGACCACATCCTCAACGAACTCCAGCTCCACGGCTACCGCCCTTTCGCCGACGAGGTGGACCAGCGTCTCCTGCCAGACGGCAATCACGTCGCGGGCGCGATCGCCGACATCTTCGACGCCCTGATCTCGACACTTGAGGACACCCGCCTCGAACCCGACCTCGACGATCTCCTGTGGTCGACCGTCAACGTCTTCCACCGCGCCACCGAACGGATCGCGCGCGAACTCGACGACAACGAACAGGCGCAGAAGCGCTCGCAGCGGCAACAGGACGGCAGCGAGGTGAAGTCGGCCGACCTCGAGCGCCAGATCGCCGAGGGCAAGACACTCATCGAACGGCAGAACGCTTTCGAGCTGATGCGCGACCAGGCCGCCGAGCACTACGAACGCCAGATCGGCAAGCCATGGCTCCCCCGCACGGGCTCAAAGGTCAACCATCGCAACCTGACCTCCGCGATCATCGACAGTCGCGACTTCCTCATGGCCAAAAAACGCGCAGAGCAGGAGGTCCTTCTCCCTCCCGGTCCGAAGATCGTCGTCACCGGCGGACTGGACTTCAATGACCACCGGCTGATTTGGACCAGGCTCGACCAGGTCCACGAAAAGCACCCCGACATGGTGCTGATACATGGCAAGTCCTCAAAGGGCGCCGAAAAGATTGCCTCGCTCTGGGCAAGAAATCGCAATGTCCCGCAGATCGCCTTCGCACCCGACTGGACGAAGCATGGCCGCGCCGCACCCTTCAAACGCAATGACGAGATGCTCGACATCGTGCCGAAGGGCGTGATGCACTTTCCCGGCACGGGCATCAACGACAACCTCGCCGACAAGGCCAAGAAGCTCGGCATCCCGGTCTGGAAGTTCGGCGGCGCGTGAGCGCCGCCTTCAGCCCAAAAGCAGCTGAGGCTGCGTGGGCAGAACGATCCACTCGACGATATTGCCCGGTCCGATTGTGAACCCGCGCTTCCGCAGCGCAGCAGCATCATCATCATCGCTCAGCTTGCATATCGTTCCGTGGCTTGCGGAATCGTCAAAATTGACCACTCCGATCTCATCGCCCTTGCGCCCATAGACGTGCGCGTGCGTCTGCCCAGCCCCATGGGTCGGCTGATCTATCCGTATGCTATTGTCGAAGCGACCCTTGACCCATTTCCCTTCGTCAAGCCGCTCGAACCCTGTGCCATCGTCGGACACAAGGATCTTGCTCAACGTCACCAGGCTCGAAAACTCGCTTAACCTCAAGCATCACCCCCGCTTCTGGGCGGATACAGCCCGCCTGCTACGCACTTATTGGTCAGACGGCGAATGCCCGTGCGGCCCTGAAACCGATGAAGACAATAGAGTCGGGGAATCGTGGTCGCCAGCCCCATGGCAAAAGACCCCCCCGCTTATCTGCGCTGATCCTTGGTCCAGCCGATGGCCTGACGCCATCAACCCGCAAGGGGTCGGACTACGCAAAGCGTGCCGCCGCGCCGGCTTCGCCCGCGCGGTGATTGCGGCCACCGGCCAGACACATCGGGCGCCTGTCAGCGGGGGATGGTCCTCCGCCCAACAGGAGCCGGTTCCATGTCCTTCACCGATGCACACGCCTTCGCCTTCAGCCTCGCCGCCACCCTGATGGTCGCCATCGTGATCTTCCGCGCCGGCGACGGAACGCTGGGCGTTTATCTGAACAGTCAAGCTGTCTCACTGGCATTTCGCTGAGCTCGCCGGCTCCCGGAACAGCGTCTCGATCAGCGGACATTCCCGCCGATTGCCTTCTGTGCATTGGGCCACCACGTCCTTCAGCACTCGCTCCATGCGTTTCAGGTCGGCGATCTTTTCACGCACGTCGTCGAGATGCGCGGCGGCAACGGCGCTTGCCTCGGCGCAGGGCTGGTCGCGCTCGTCGACGAGGCGCAGCAGTTCACGGACTTCATCGAGGGAGAAGCCGAGCTCGCGCGCCCGCAAGACGAAGCGAAGCCGTCGCTCGTGGGTGCTGTCGTAGCTGCGATAGCCGCTCGCCGTGCGCGGCGGCTCCGGCAGGAGGCCGACCTTCTCGTAATAGCGGACCGTCTCCAGATTGCACCCTGTGCGCTGTGCGAGTTCGGCGCGCTTGAGGCCTTTCACGCCAGCGTGATCGCGCATCCAAAAATACCCCTTGACCCTGTAGTTGCTACAGACCGCACATTAGCGCCTGGATAGGTTTTCGACAAGAAGAGCGAGGTCGAACATGAATGCATCCCGACACGGACCAGCAGACGTTGCACCGACTGCGGCAAACCTGACGACGCCAGAGCGAAGCGAGGCCGGGCGACAGCGCCTGGTCGCCGTCGGCGGCATACTCGGCGCCATCGCCGCCTCGTCCTGTTGCATCATTCCGCTCGTCCTGTTCAGCCTCGGCATCGGCGGCGCCTGGATCGGCAATCTGACGGCGCTTGCGCCCTACAAGCCACTGTTTGTCGCCGCAACGGCGGGCATGCTCGGCTACGGCTTCTACCTTGTCTACTGGAAGCCGCGACAGGCCTGTGCCGATGGGGCTGCCTGCACGCGCGCCGTCCCCAGCCGCCTCGTTCAGATCGCGCTCTGGTTCGCGACCGTACTCGTCGCCGCTGCTTTCGCCTTCGACTACGTCGCGCCGCTGCTGCTTTCCGCCTGACACCAAGAGGAGACTACCCCATGAGGAAGAGTTTGAGCGCTTTCACTTTGATCGCGTCGGTGATGACTGCGCCTGCCGCCTTCGCCGCCGAACGCACTGTGACGTTTGCCGTCGACAACATGACCTGCGCCTCGTGCCCCTACATCGTGAAGACCACGATGGCGGCAATCCCCGGTGTCGCGAAGGTGACCGTCTCCTTCGAGGCGAAGTCCGCGACCGTGACCTTCGACGACGCTAAGACGAGCACCGATGCCATCGCAGCCGCCAGCATGAATGCTGGTTATCCGGCCCACCCGACGCAGCAAGGCAGCTAGATGACTGATCGCGCCGTAATCCGCGCAGGTGCCGTTGGCGCCGTCCTCGCCGCGATCTGCTGCGCGGCGCCGCTCCTCGCCGTCGGCCTGTCTCTGGCGGGTCTTGGCACGTGGCTGACAGGTGTGGGTGCAGTGGTGCTTCCCCTGATCGTCGCGGGCTTCGGCTTCGGCGCGTGGGGGCCCCATCATCGCCGGGCAAGAGCCACGGCCTATGAGACGAAGATTCGCAAGGAAGGCGTGAAGCCATGAACGATTGCTGTGCAACCTCCTCCCGGGACAACCCGGCCGTTTCTCAGCCCGCGACACTGGCGAGCTTTGCCGTTCGACCGGGCGTAACGTTTCCGGATTGGTCGGCGGTCACGTCGCCTGTGGTCAAGAACGCTCTGCAGGCGATGGTCGGGTCCGACCACGTGCTCAATCGCTGGAGCGGTTACGATCCCGCCACCGACAGGGTGCGTGTTGCGTTGCTCCGACTCTACGCCGACCACGGGGGTGCCCCGACCATAAGCGCGCTTGCGGAGCGTACAAAACTCAGTGAGATGGTCATCCGGCCACTGCTCGACGAGCTCCGCCGGCGCGACCTCGTCGTTCTCGATGGCGAGCTGATCGTCGGCGCCTATCCGTTCAGCGATCATAACACCGGCCATCGGGTCACTCTGGACGGACGCACGCTGAATGCAATGTGCGCGGTCGACGCGCTGGGCATCGGTGCCATGACCGATCGCGACACCGCGATCGCCTCGCCCTGCGGCCATTGCGGCGCACTGATCCGGATCACCACGCAGGACCGAGGGCGGGCACTCGCCGACGTCGAGCCACAGTCGGCCGTCATGTGGCAGAGCGTCCGTTATGAAGGCGGCTGCGCCGCGAGCTCGCTCTGCGCGACGACCGCTTTTTTCTGCTCGGACGAGCATCTTTCCGCCTGGCGCGACGAACGTTCCACCGACGAGCCAGGTTTCCGGCTGTCGATCGAGGAAGGACTGGAAGCCGGCCGTGCTCTGTTCGGGCCGAGCCTCGCTGGTCTCGATGTGGCGTCGAAGAGCCTGGTGGTCGCCAACCGACCCTTGCGCACAAACGGTCGCAATGGAGGCGCTTACGATCTCGTCGTCATCGGCGCCGGCTCGGCCGGCTTCTCGGCCTCGATCACGGCCGCCGATCAGGGCGCACAGGTGGCGCTCATCGGCAGTGGCACCATCGGCGGCACCTGCGTCAATGTCGGCTGCGTGCCGTCGAAGACCCTGATCCGCGCGGCCGAGACGCTTCATAACGCTCGCGTGGCGGCACGTTTTGCCGGCATTACTGCTGAAGCCGAACTGACAGACTGGCGCGGAACCGTTCGTCAGAAGGACACGCTCGTGTCTGGGCTGCGCCAGGCCAAATACGCGGACCTGCTCCCCGCGTACAATGGTATCGCCTATCGCGACGGGCCGGCTCGCCTCCTCGACGGCGGTGTCGAAGTTGACGGCGCGCGTATTGCCGCTGGCAAGATCATTATCGCAACCGGCGCGCGGCCGGCAGTTCCTGCTATTCCTGGCCTCGAGACCGTACCGTATCTCACCAGTACGACGGCGCTCGACCTCGAGGAACTGCCGCGATCGCTGCTGGTGATCGGCGGCGGTTATATCGGCGCGGAGCTCGCCCAGATGTTCGCCCGTGCCGGCGTCAAGGTGACCCTCGTCTGCCGGTCCCGACTGCTCCCCGAGGCCGAGCCCGAGATCGGCGCGGCGCTCACGGGGTATTTCGAGGATGAAGGCATCACCGTTATCTCCGGCATCGCTTACCGCGCGATCCGCAAAACCGAGGGCCGAGCGTCACTGACCGTCACGCGTGACGGTCACGATGTCCAGATCGACGCCGATCAGGTGCTGATCACCACGGGCCGCACGCCCAACATCGAAGGCCTTGGGCTGGCCGAGCACGGGATCACCGTCTCGGCGAAGGGCGGCATCGTGGTCGACGACCGCATGCGCACGACCAAGGCTGGCGTCTATGCCGCCGGCGACGTCACCGGCCGCGACCAGTTCGTCTACATGGCCGCCTATGGCGCCAAGCTCGCCGCCAAGAACGCCCTCAATGGCGACAGCCTGCGCTACGATAACAGCGCCATGCCCGCTATCGTCTTCACCGATCCGCAGGTCGCAAGCGTAGGTCTCACCGAGGCGGCGGCGCGTGCGGCCGGGCATGAGATCCGCGTTTCGACGATCGGTCTCGATCAGGTGCCGCGCGCACTCGCCGCCCGCGACACTCGTGGGCTTATCAAGCTCGTGGCCGATGCTGCTGGCGGTCGTTTGCTCGGCGCCCACATCCTCGCGCCGGAAGGTGCCGACAGCATTCAGACCGCGGCTCTCGCGATCCGCCAGGGTCTCACCGTCGATGACCTCGCGGACACGATCTTTCCTTACCTCACCACGGTCGAGGGGCTGAAGCTCGCAGCACTTTCGTTCGGCAAGGACATCGCCAAACTCTCCTGCTGCGCCGGGTGAGCACAATCGGCGTCAAGGGCGTTTCCTGCCGATGATCGGTATGACGTCGGCGGTGCGGTTATCGCGCCGCCGTTCCATAAGCTGGCACAGCGCGCGGACTTGACGATGCTGGGCGAGCACGGTTTCGACGGCGCGCCGCTCCTGTTCGGCCCGGGCCGTCCCCGCCGGCCGATCCGTCGCGTTGCGCCGGGCTCTCGACTCGGCAACTGCATGGCGGAAGGCTTCCAGCACCTCGGAAGCGCGGTTCGCGGTCGCGCGACTGACACCTGCCTCGATGGCCAGATTCACAACCGTCAGCCTGCCATCAGCCACGCGGGGGCACCCATAAAGGAGGCGCGCCATCGCCTCACGAAGCGCCTGTTCCGTGGCTGCACTGACCGGCTTCATGATGTGCGTTCCTTCAACGGCGCGATGAGCCTGCGTTTTCTGTCGTTGTCCAGGCGCAGCGCTTCGCGTTGCAGCGGGGAGAGACGCTTGTCGGCGAGAAGATCCTCCGCCTGTGCAATGGAGGCTTCCCATGGCGGGAGATGTCGCTCGACGAGGCAGGCGTTGGGACATCGGTCGGGCGCGCATCGCGACAGGACCGGCACCGAGGCTGAAGGTTTCTCAGACTCCCGCAGGCAGAGCGCCGTCAATGGGTCGAAGAAGCAGTCGTTCAGATATCCGACATGCAGCGTGCGCGCCAGATGCGCCAGCATCGCCTTCAGGCGCTTGCGATCGGCCAGTTGCCCCGGAAGCGGGCCGAGTTCGCGGCCGACCCGCTCCAGTTCCACGCCGACGCGCTTACCGGCGGGTCCGCCTGGACCGTGACCGCGTCGATGGTTTTCGAAGTAGTCGATGATGTCGTCGAGTTGTCCGAGCGCCAGTTCCTGTTCGACCTCCTGCCTGAAGCCGGATGCGGACGAGCCGGCATAGCCGTTGAACATGGCCACGGAGGCGTGCTTGTACTGGATTTTGCCGGCGACAACCCCGAAGGGCCGGTTCGCGATGTACCAGGCCAGCGTTCGCCTGAACTGACGGGTGTTGAAGCGCCAGACGTCTTCTCCCACTCGGGGGATCACAGGACTATCGTCCGCGCCATATCGCTCATCGAGATGTTCTCGGAATTGGTTGATCTTCTTGGCGATGAGTATCGGCGTCTCGGCATTGTTCGTCTCGCGGTCGTCAAGGGCAAGCCATAGCCGCTCTGTCCCCGCATTCCGGCGGAATCGTTCCGAAAGACGCTCGGCAACCCGGATCGCCTGGACGGCGGCCTCGATGGTGATCCATTCGACCTGTTCGCCGCGAGCGCCGCGATCCTTCCAGGTCACGCCCTCGATCGCCAGCCTTTCTGTTCGCCCGTCCCGGTCGAGATTCCGTTTCAGGCAGCCGGATCGCAGCGACTGCACCTCACCGTCGCGCATGCCCGTCAGATAGCAACACACGATATAGGCGGCCGTCTGCAGGTGCCGTTCTTCCCGCGCCAGGCTGATGGCATCGAAGCGCTCCCGCCACGGTCGCCCCGTGTCGGGATCCGGGGGGATCGGCGTGTCCATCCCGCCCACCTCGAACCCAAGCTCGTCGACAGCATCATGAACCATCGACAACAGGGCCGGATCTTTGTGGACGGTGGTGAGATGCAGCCCGCATTGCATCGTCAGGAGCTTCAGATTGATGACCTCGCCATCAAACCTGCCGCCCCGCGACAATCTGCCGGTCAGCCCCCCGATCGAAAGAGGTCTTTCCCAGACAGGAATGCCTCTTCCTTCCTCGCGACGCTTGTCGATCCAGGAGGCCAGCATTACCGCGGGCCGCGTGTGGCGGGCGCGCGAGCGTGCTGCGAACCGGCTGTTCAGTGCATCGGCTTCAGCCCGGGCAGTGAAGATGTCGTCGCAGAGGTGCTCGACATATTTCAAGGCCCATCGCAGCATTGCGCCGATGACCGGCTCCGGGATGCGCGCGGTCCGGTTTTCCGAA